>NZ_JBFROW010000046.1:0-64237 GCF_041471665.1 Vibrio sp. 10N.261.51.F11
CTCTTAAGTGAACGGCATTAAGGCTTTGTAAGGGCTCTTTTTTTTCTTTTTTCTGGCGTTCGAAAACGTGCTCAACCCTTTGTTTGTCTCACTTTTTTGTCTTGTTAGGTTTTGCCTATCAATAAAATTGTTGAAATCCATTTAGTAAAATCAAGATTTTAGACAACAATTAACTTAACAAGATAGAAAATATATGACGCAAAGTATTTAGGGAGAACGCAATGCATTCTATTAAAGTGAAAGATTACATGACGCAGCAGGTTGTGACATTTACTCCTGATATGCCGTTAAGTCTAGCGTTAGACAAAGTGATGCGTAGCCACCATATGGGTGGGCCCGTAATCGATGATAACGAACAAGTGATTGGCTTCCTTTCAGAGCAGGATTTACTCGAGAAACTTGTGAAGGTCAGTTACTTCTGCCAAGACACACACCTTGTGGGTGACTGTATGTACCAAGAAGTGCTGTCGGTGTCACCTGACTTATCCATTATTGAATTGGCGGACATGATGCAGGTTGGAAAACCTAAAGCATACCCTGTGATCGATAATCGAAAACTGGTGGGTATTATCACCAGAACTGATGTTTTGAGAGCAATTGGCAAGAACTTGGAAGAATGCTTCAAACATCAGGTATAGTACCGTGTTAAGAACGATTATTTTTCTCAATACTCTCAATTGAAAAAAGGCGCACTAGCGCCTTTTTTCTGTATAGCGCTTTTCTTGGTCGATCCTTTCTTTTTGGATCCCTAGCCAGTTGAACAGTTGAACAGTTGAACAGCTGATTAGGCTTTAGCTCTTGGGTATTCCAACTTTTGGAGGTTTCATGTCAAATCAAACGGCAAAGTTTGTTGAAGGTTCAACGATGCGCCACATATTGGTGATGTCGGGGGCTGGCTCTGTCGGTTTGATGGCGTTATTTGTGGTCGATCTGCTCGACATGCTGTTTATCAGTATGCTCGGACAGGTTGAATTGGCTGCTGCGGTAGGCTTTGCAGGTACGCTGACTTTCTTTTCTACCTCCGTTTCTATCGGTACTTCCATTGCCATGGGCGCATTAGTGTCCAAAGCCATCGGCTCCAAGAATCAAGAGCACGCTCGAAACCTAAGCACCAGTATCATGCTGACTGCGTTTGTTATCAGTTCAACCATAACTGCAATCATGTTCGCTTATATTCCAGAGCTGCTAGCCGCGATAGGCGCCAAAGGCATTGCAGCCGAACGCGCTCAAGCTTACCTACAGATTTTGCTACCTAGTGGTCCATTTTTGGCGTTAGCGATGGCAGCGGGTGCGGGCTTAAGAGCGGCAGGTGATGCTAAGCGTTCGATGTGGGCAACTTTGTCTGGCGGCATTGTTAACGCGATTCTCGATCCTCTGTTTATTTTTGGTTTTGGTTGGAACATCGAAGGGGCGGCTATCGCTTCGGTTGTCGCTCGTTTCTCGGTGCTATTCTTTTCGCTTTATCCTCTTATTCGCAGCCATCAGCTGGTAGCTCCGCCTTCTTTTGTGCAATGGCGCATTAATATTCGACCAATATTGGCGATTGCGCTGCCTGCGATTATCACCAATACCGCAACGCCTATCGGTAATGCGATTGTAACAACGGGTATCGCACAATATGGTGAGGATTTTGTCGCGGGCTTTGCCGTGATAGGTCGTCTGACGCCAGTTTGTTTTGCGGTTATCTTTGCCTTGTCTGGCGCTGTGGGGCCAATCATTGGTCAGAACTTTGGTGCTGAACGCATGGACCGAGTGAAGGAAACACTCAATAACTCATTGCTGGTTACTACGGCATACACTATCGCTGTTTGTATTCTGTTGTACTTCGTTCAAGGTTATGTCATTCAAGGTTTTAGTCTACAAGGTGATGCAGCAATCATTGTGGCAGCTTTCTGTACCTATGTGGCGTTAACCTTCACCTTTAACGGTGCGCTATTTGTTGCCAACACCTCTTTTAATAACTTAGGCAAACCGCTTTATTCGACAGCATTGAATTTGGGCAAAGCCACGTTAGGTACTCTGCCGTTCGTCTATCTAGGTTCGGAGTGGTATGGCGCTTTGGGTGTTCTTTATGGTCAAGCTTTGGGTAATGTTCTGTTCGGGATTTTAGGTATCTTGGTGCTTCGACATCATATCGCTGAACTGATGCAAGGATCTCAAGTTGATCCAGTGGAAGACGATGTGTCGATTGTCAGCCTAAACACACAGCCATTCTGTTCACACGATGCGGTGCTTATTGATGATGTATCGGCGAACCGTGAAGAGTGTGCGGAGCTTAAATCTCAGTAAGCCATCGGCGCTGGCATAATATTTTTGTTTTCTTGAAAACTTCTTCTTGACCTTGGAGTAGCCTCCAAGGTTTATACTTTTGATGAACTTAAGGTTCTGTTGCTCGTGAGTTAGCAACAACCTCAAGGCTTTTGAGTATTAAGGAGATACATTATGTGCGCAAAACATGCAGCGTGCCGCTCAGCAAAAGTGGACGTTCAACCTCAAGCGGCAGGAGCAAGTTGCTCTAGCCCTAAAATTTCAAGCATCACAGCAGCAGGTACTTCATCTGGTTGTTGTAGCTCTTCTGCTACTTCGTCATCGTCTGGAGATGATTGTTGTAGTTCGTCGGACAGTGGAGAAGAAGACAGTCAGTCCTCAACTTTATCTCTCGACGCCAAATTTTCGAAAAGTTGGCTGGTTGCCGGAATGGACTGCCCAGCTTGTGCAAGAAAAATAGAAAGCGCGATCAGCAATATTGACGGTGTTATTCAAGCGAAGGTTCTCTTTGCTACCGAAAAGCTGGTTGTGAAATTCGATAATCAAAGCCTTGCTGACACCATTGAACAGGTCTCTATCAAAACGGGTTTCCCTCTTACGGAAGTCGGTTCAAAGAAAGAAAAACAACAACCTGAGACTTTTTGGCAAGCTTATATCCAACCTAATTTACAGATTATCGCGATTGCAGCGGCAATGCTGTTTGCGGCGCTTCTGAAAAGTACCTCTCCTCAATTAAGCGAAGGCTTGTTTACGGTAACTTGTCTGCTTGGTTTATATCCGGTGGCGAAGAAAGCGGTTCAGCTGGCGCGTTCAGGTACACCGTTTGCTATTGAAACCTTAATGAGTGTTGCCGCGCTGGGTGCTTTGTACCTTGGCGAAACTGCGGAAGCAGCGATGGTTCTATTGTTGTTCTTGATTGGTGAGCGCTTAGAAGCGTTTGCTTCATCAAGAGCAAGAAGTGGCGTTCAAGCGCTAATGGCATTGGTACCAGAAAACGCGACTAAGATCATCAACGGCGAGCGTGTAGAAGTAGCAGTCAGTGAACTGGTTCCAGGTGATGTGATTGAAGTGGCCGCGGGCTCTCGTTTACCTGCTGACGGCCAATTGATTACAGACGCGGCAAGCTTTGATGAAAGTGCGTTAACCGGTGAATCTGTTCCTGTTGAACACATCGAAGGCAATAGCATCATGGCTGGCGCTGTGGTGGTCGATAAAGTGGTTCGTATCACCATCACTTCAAAACAGGGTGAGAACGCGATCGATCGCATTCTTCATCTGATTGAAGAAGCAGAGTCTCGTAAAGCACCACTAGAGCGATTCCTCGATAAGTTCAGCCGTTGGTACACACCGTTAATGATGGTAGTGGCTCTGTTGGTCATCATCACACCACCATTGTTGTTTGCGCAGCCATGGGAAACATGGGTTTACCGTGGCCTAGCGCTATTGTTGATTGCTTGTCCGTGTGCCTTGGTTATCTCGACTCCTGCAGCGATTACCTCTGGCTTAGCAGCAGCAGCGAAACGTGGCGCGCTCATTAAAGGCGGCGCAGCGCTAGAGCAGCTTGGTAAAATCCAAACCATCGCCTTCGATAAGACAGGCACACTGACCGAAGGTAAGCCTCAGGTTACGGATATTCAACCTCTATCGGGGTGGCAACAAGACGCGATGCTGCGTGTGGTTGGGGCGATTGAAGTTGGCTCTACTCACCCGTTGGCGCAGTCACTTGTCGCTAAAGTAAAAGACCTGAATATTGAGATTCCTGAATCACACAACAAGAAAGCGTTGATTGGTAGTGGTGTTGAAGGGGATGTTGATGGTGTTAAGTATCAGGTTCTGTCACCGTCTAAAGTCACGTTCGAACTTGGTGCCGATGTGGTTTCTCAGGTAGAAGCATTAGAAGGTGAGGGCAAGACGGTTGTGGTTGCTCTTGAGGTTAAAGATCAAGAAGAATCAACAGAGCAAGCTACGACGGTGATTGGTCTGATTGCTTGGCAAGATACGTTACGCAGTGACGCTAAGCTTGCGATTGAACGACTTAATGAATTAGGTATTCAATCTATCATGTTGACCGGCGATAATCCGCGCAGTGCAGCAGCGATCAGTAGCAAGATTGGTATGCAGTACAAGGCAAGCCTATTGCCAAGCGACAAGGTATCCTACGTTGAGGAGTTATCTCAACAGTCGCACGTGGCGATGGTCGGTGATGGCATTAATGATGCACCAGCAATGAAAACGGCGAATGTCGGCATCGCAATGGGTGGTGGTACGGATGTCGCTTTGGAAACGGCGGATTCAGCACTGACTCATAACCGTTTAACTGAGCTGCCAGCGATGATTGAACTGTCGCAAGCGACCATGAACAACATCCGTCAAAACGTAGCCCTTGCGCTTGGTTTGAAGGTCGTATTCTTGGTGACAAGCTTGTTAGGTATTACCGGTTTGTGGGTGGCAGTTTTAGCGGATAGTGGTGCAACTGCATTGGTGACATTGAACGCATTGCGTCTGCTTCGATTTAAATCTAAAGCGGACTAAATCGAGCTCACCGACATAGAGCATTCTTAATATAAAAGCGCCTTTAGCGGTAATACGTTAAAGGCGCTTTTTGTCTCATTAATATGCAACATAGGCGTGCGGATTGCTTATTTTTGCGATGCCAATCGGTTTTTTGTGAAACTTGAATTATTGTTGCGATCATTCATGTGACATGTGTCACTTCATTTTGTAATGAGCTTGGTTAGAGTGTGTTCGTACCCCACGAATTTACTATGAGCTTAAATAAGGGTAAAAAGCCCAATAAGCCAAAAGGAGCGAACTATGTCTCAAGCTGTTTTCCACTTAGGTGTTACTGAAGCAGATCTTAACGGTGCTACTCTTGCGATCATCCCTGGTGATCCTGCTCGTGTGCAAAAAATTGCAGAAGAGATGGAGAACCCAGTATTCCTTGCTAGTCACCGTGAATACACGCTTTACCGCGCAGAGCTAGACGGCAAACCAGTTGTTGTATGTTCAACAGGTATTGGTGGTCCATCGACTTCTATCGCAGTTGAAGAGCTTGCTCAACTTGGTGTTCGCACTTTCCTACGTGTTGGTACGACTGGTGCTATCCAACCTCACGTAAACGTGGGTGACATGATTGTTTCTACAGGTTCTGTTCGTCTAGACGGCGCTAGCCTACACTTTGCTCCTATGGAGTTCCCAGCAGTGGCTGACTTTGAAGTTGCAACAGCAATGAAAGCGGCAGTTGATGAATCAGGTGCAACAGTTCACATGGGCGTAACGGCATCAAGCGATACGTTCTACCCAGGTCAAGAGCGTTACGACACGTTCTCTGGTCGCGTTGTTAAGCGCTTCCAAGGCTCTATGCAAGAATGGCAAGACATGGGCGTTCTAAACTTCGAGATGGAATCTGCAACACTGCTAACTATGTGTGCAAGTTCTGGTCTGAAAGCAGGTTGTGTTGCTGGTGTAATCATCAACCGTACTCAAAAAGAGACGCCTGATCACGACACTCTAAAAGTAACAGAAGCACGTTCAATCAAAGTGGTTGTAGAAGCCGCTCGTAAAATGCTTTAAGTCTTAAAGTGCTCTGAGTTTTAGAGAGCATTAAGTCTTCAAGTGACATTAAATTTTGAAAATGGCCGCATCGTATGATGCGGCCATTTTTTTGTGCCGTCTGAAAGTAATCAATAGAGAAAACAGACAACAAAAAAGGCGAGTGACTTAATCGTCATTCGCCTTTTTAACAATCTGCTTAAGAGCATTGAGCTCTCATGAGCTTATTGGTTTTTAGTACTCTAGATCTTCACTGCCACCCGCAGCTGTAAACCATGCCGTTAGGTGTGTTTTAAGATCTTTCAATTCGTCAGGGCCAATCAATGCAAGGCCAAGATCTTCAGCTCGTGTGATGTCGTTATGGCGAAGAGGGCGGAAGCTCACTAACATTGCACGTGCTTGTAGGCCACCTAGCAGGTCTCTAAGCGATTCCAGTTTGTACAAGGTGTCATCACCATCATCACGCATGCCTTTGGTCTTACATTCGATGATGTGCAGCTTATTGTTCACCACAGAGGCAACATCAAGCTCGTTACGAACCTCACGTTCACCCAGTTGACGGTATACCTGAACATTCAAAGAACGGTCTTGAATGGTCGGCATGTCATCTTGGATCTGCTTAACTGTGCTGTGAACCAATGTTTCAAGCCATTCACCGTTTGAGAAGCGGCGCGCGTCTTCGTTGGCAAAGGTCAAAATACCATTGTCGTAAGTCGCAATTTTAGCTTCAACCAAATCGCTCAGCAGCATGTTGAGCTCGCGATAGCCTTGTTGCTTCTCAGATAGGCCTACATCAAGTTTTTGTTCTTTACGGCAGGTCGTTGCTAGGTAGTTCAATGTCGCAAGGCCAGGGCCTAGTTCGAGTGCGTTACTTGCCCAACGTTCACCCAGTTCATAAAGTTTCTGATCCAGTTGCGGAGACAGCTGAACATCGCTGAATTCACCGCGAGCACCGAACACAGTTAGGTAGTCGTCGATAGTGATGCGGTCTTGAACTTGTGCGTCTTCTTTACCATTAGGGTACAACCAGCAAAGCTTGTCGCTATTTGGTTCAACCACGAAGATTGGCCAGTGGTAAGTACGGAATACTTCGTACACAGAAAGTAGGCGGTGACGGAGGCCACAACTTGCGTTGAGCTTCACTTCTTGACCGCGTGCTTTGAGGTCTTCGGCAAGGGTTTGGATAGATTCTTTAATGACAGATGTATTTACGATGGTCGGAATTTCGAAAAACTCACTCGTAATGTCGCGCTTGTGCAAAACGCTGTCTAAACGTTTGTACATACTGACTTGATTTTTGTCACCGATAAACACGATGTGAGTGCTGACCGTTCGGTTATCAAGTAATGGGGTGAGCAAGCGAATGGGGTCTTGATCGATAATGCCAACATGAACAGCCATATAAATTCCTTAATAGCGGCTCGCTCATAAAGGTGAAAGAAAAAACGGGAAGCAGCAAGCCTTAATAATCATATAATGACAAAGCTCATAAAAAACAAGGGCAACCCTTGATAAAAGTTGCCCTAGCTCAATTAGTCACCACTATTGGGTAAGAAGTCTCAACAATCTCACTAAATATCTATCGATTCTTCACTTATCTATAGTTTGAATTGATGTACTAAATCACCTTGCTGATTCGCCAAAATTGTTAGGTTTTGGCTTGCCTCCGCAATTGAAGACATCGCTTGGTAACTCTTATCTGCGATGTGGTTGATGTCTTCGATGTTGCGTGCAATATCACCAGACGTTTCACTCTGCTCAGCGGCTGCTTGAGAGATGTGTGTACTCATGTGGCTGATCTCTAGAATCAAGGCTTGGATCTCTTCCATCGCACTGTTTGCACTTGAAGCTTGTTGAACCGACATGTCCATATCGCTCATACAGCTTTCAATTACGTTACTTGCAGTTTTCGAGCTTGATTGCAGATTGCTGATCATAGTCTCGATTTCAGAGGTTGATTGAGTGGTCTTCTGTGCTAGCACTCGTACTTCATCGGCAACGACTGCAAAACCACGACCTTGTTCACCTGCACGCGCTGCTTCGATTGCCGCATTAAGTGCAAGTAGGTTGGTCTGTTCAGCAATACCACGAATAACGTCAAGGATTGAACCAATCTGGCTACTCATCTGTTGTAGCTCGCCTACAGCGCCCACTGATTCAGTAAGGCGAACTTCAAGCTGATTAATGGTGCTGATGTTGGTGTTCATGATCTGACGACCAGACTCAGAAGCCGATTCTACTTGTTGAACCATGGTGAGTGAGCTTTGCGCGCTGTTCGCCACTTCTTGTACAGAATGAGACATCTCTGTCATTGCGGTCGCAACAGTCGCGGTTTGCTCACGTTGGCTGTTCAATTGAGCCTGCGTTTCAGATGACGTCTTCTGGTTGACGCTTGCAGTCTTAGTTAAGTCATCTGAAGCATCATTCAACTTCACAAGGATATTGTGCAGGTTGTCAGCCAAGGTGTTGATGTGACGGCTCACGCGGCTGAATTCGTTGTCGTAGCGAATATCGATACGCTGAGTCATATCACCTTCAGTTAGACCTTCTAATGTACCGAGGATGCGAGTTAATGGCTCTCGTACGCTGTGTGCAATGTGGTAACCAATCGCAGCAGCGAACACAGTCACAACAATGCCAATGGCAATCGCGTTGAATAGGCCTTTGTCGTAGATGCTGCTTGCGTCAGCGAGTGATGAGTTAAGTTGCTCTTCAGCGGTCACGTTGAATGAGTCCAAAACAGCCATCGCTTGGTCAACTTCTAGAGCTAGGTTAGCGATGTTCACGTACAACGCTTGTTTGGCTTGTAGGTAGTTGTTGTGTTTGTCTAGTACGCCACCTTTCTGACCAACGTCTTTGGTGAACTTCTGAACCGACTCATCGAAGACATTTTTAAGTGCTGGTAGTTGTGTTGATAGACCTCGATAAGCGTAGTTAAGATGAGTAACGGCCTTTTTGTTTTGGTTAAGGGCTTTTTGAACGAAGGCAACATCAGAGCTAGCAAGTGCATCAGAGGTAATAACTTCTGCGTCTTGCAGTTTGATGAAGTAGCTCTTTGCCATCACTTTTACAGAGATGCTTTTTTGGTCGGCAACGTACTCTTTCATACCAACGGTTAATTCTGAATGTAAGCGTTGGAAGTCACGAGACGCTTTTTGTACTTGTTCTTGTGTTTCGAACATCGCGACGTAGTTGTTCATCGCTTCGTCAGCTTCGGCGAAGTAGCGTTCTTCCATTGCTCTTAATTGCGCGATACGTTCAACAAGTGAAGCATTGTTTTGGCTTGCCGCTTCTAAACTACCGAGAACTTCTGAAAACGAGTTTTGTGATGCAGCAAATTCTGTACGCATTGCAGACATGCGTTCAGCGTTTTGTGTGGTTAAGAAATCTTTGAATGACTTATCAGCAGAAAGCAATTGAACACTCGTTTGATTTGAAAGCGCGACAAGTGGTAATGAGGTTTCTGAGACACTCTCAAAATTGCTGTGTATCTGATTCATGCTGTTCATCATGATGGTTATCGTGACTGCGAACATGATGATGATCAGTGCGAAACCAGCGTACATACGCTTGATCACAGATCCCTTCATGGCTTTCTCCCTAAATAAAAATGCAGACCTAATGTCAGGTCAAAGTAAAACTAACAAAATTATCAGCATTCTATTGAGCTCGGCTTACGCATTTTATGACGCACACGTCAAAAATAGCGCTCAGTTATAACCAACATGCCATTCTTGAGAGCTAAGGCTCGTTTTCTTTGATTTGAACGGTGTTTTTTATTATGCTTTAAAGCAGATTTATTGTGGTTTGATGCGGCATAGCGCATACTCAAAGCATTAAAAAATAAATGTTTTATCGGAGAGAAACATGGCTGAAGAAACCATTTTTACTAAGATCATCAACAAAGAAATCCCAGCAGATCTACTATACCAAGACGATTTAGTAACCGCATTTCGCGATATTAACCCTCGCGCGCCAAGCCATATCCTAATCATCCCAAACAAGCTGATTCCGACAACTAACGATGTTGAAGTCCAAGATGAAGCGATGATGGGGCGCATGTTTACTGTTGCTCGCAAGTTAGCAAAAGAAGAGGGCATTGCAGAAGATGGCTATCGTCTTATCGTGAACTGTAACTCTCACGGTGGCCAAGAGGTTTATCATATTCACATGCACTTGGTTGGCGGCCGTCCACTTGGCCCCCTATTAATGAGCTAATAAAAAGTTAATGAGCTAATGAAAAGCTAACGAGTTAATGAAAGCTAATGAGCTAGTTTAAACGCGCTCATTAGTGGGTTAACACAAGTAGTTAGTTGGAAAATTTGTAGTTTGTATGCCAACTTTAAGTTCTATCTGTTGTCTGAACATCGGCATCGCCTAGGCAGAGGCTAAATCAGTAGGGTTTCAACTGGCTTGAGATCCTTTTTACAACGCGTTTCGTTTTGATAATGAGACCATTAAAGGTCAGCAGACCCTAATAAAGTAGGCATTTTAAACATGCACGGAGACGATAAGTGAAGCAACAGTTTAGATTCGCTTCCATTGCCCTGTTATCGGCGTTGACCGTAGGTTGTGCGAGTATGTCTGCAGGAAGCCTGTTCAGTCATTACAGCGCACAAAACAAAGCGATCTACCAAGCCGTTAAATCTGGAGATTATTCAGAGGCTCAGCAAGAGCTACCAGATTACGCGGCAGGCGACATCCTTGATAACTTTGAAAGAGGCAGAATTAATCTGCTGGATCAAAAATACCCTGAGAGTAAGGCTTCGTTTGAAGTGGCTGATCAGGCGGTTACTGAGCAGCAACGCAAAGCCGTGATCTCAATCTCAGACAGTGCAACCAGTGTGGGTGCGTTAGCTGTGAATGACAATATTACCGAGTATGTGCCAGCCGATTACGAGTTGGGCTTTCTTCATCTGTATCTCGGTTTAAATTACCTCAAGAAAAACGATTTAGAAGGTGCGGTGATCGAAATGCGTCGCGCCAACCAAGTTCAAGAACAAGCGAAGAAGCAACGCGAGGCTGAGTTAGACAAAGCAGCCAGCGATGCGAAGAAGCAAGGCTTGTCTGCCAATGTGGGTAGCATCCTTGCCAATTACCCTGATGCGGGTAAGAAACTGCAGTCAGTACAGAATGCGTATCTGATGTTCTTGTCTGGTTTGCTTTATGAAGCGTCAAATGATTTAAACAGCGCCTACGTTGACTATCGTCGTGCTTTGGCTGTGATGCCAGATAACCAAGAAATCATCGATAGAACCATGGCAACAGCCGCTCGTTTAGGGATGCGACAAGATTTAGCAACATTAGAAAAACGCTATAAGCAATCTTCTAAACTTAGTGCAGGTGAAGGGCGAGTGATTGTTCTTCAAGAGCAGAGCGCTGTGCAAGCTATGGACAGTTGGCGACTGGATTTGCCTGTTTATGACAGTCGCGATCAGGGGGCAATATACTCTCTTGCGCTGCCATATTACCCAAGTCAAAACGTAGAGCGTTTTTCTGCCTTGCGAATCAGCGGACAGCCGCTACAAGAACATTTGATCACTGATGTAAACGCGATGGCGCAGAACGATCTATCGGAACGTATGACAAGCATTGTTATTCGCCAAGCGCTACGTGTAGTCGCGAAAGATCGCATTCGAAAAGAAGCAACCAAAGGCGATGATGTCGGTAATATTCTGTTCAACGTGTGGAACACACTGACAGAGCAACCAGACACTCGCAGTTGGCAATCATTACCTGCAGAGATTAAGAGCAGTACGTTTGTAGCAAATAACGGTCAATATACGTTAGAAGCGGGCGCTAAAACGTATGACTTTGATATTCGAGAAGGGCAGACCACCTTGGTTTGGATTTCTCGACAAGGGAATAACGCAACAATGTGGCATAAACAGCTAGGGAGGCTGTAATGAAAAAGTGGTTAGTGAGCTTAGCAGCGGTTATGGCTCTAGCTGGTTGTGCTGATAATACAGCTGGCGTAAGGGTCGATAGTCTGACTCAGAACGTTTTCTTTGGTGACAAGGTATTGGGTAGCCGTTTACAGGTTGAAGATATCCGCACCGATCTAGTCGACGGTCATACGCGAGGAATCGTTCGTTTAAACAGTAACTATAAAGGCGACCAACATATCCTTTATCGTTTTTACTGGTACGACGATGCCGGGCTTGAGGTCAACCTAAAACAAGGCCCTTGGAAACAAGCAATTGTTCGTGGCTTTGAAAGTCTTTCGTTGTCGGAAGTGTCGGTAAACCCGAAGGCAACTCAGTTCCGAGTTCAGTTCCGAGAGCAGTAAGCTCGATTAGAATATATTTAGTGACAACTGGCTTTAGTTAACATCGACTAGAGTTTCAGAAAGCGGATTCATTGATTCGCACAGACAAGAATTTAAGAGTGTGGGTAACCCCACTCAGTGATAAGTTGAGGAAACAAAATGAAAAAGAGTGTCATTGCGCTACTAGGTTTAGCGGTTATTTTAGGCGGTTGTTCGAACAAGGTAAGCTACGGTGATGCACAAGCAGTAGAAACCACGACAATCGATTTCGGTTCAACTGACCTTCAAACGATTGCGGGTGAAATGGTCGATAGCATGATGGCTTCTGGTTCAGTGTCTTACATTACTCGTGAACAGCGTCCAATCGTGTTCGTTGAGCGAATCAAGAACAAAACAAGTGAGCACATCGATACTGAGTCAATCACTGACACAATCAGTACTAAAATGCTGAACTCTGGTAAGTTCCGTTTCGTTGATATGGACCGTGTAGAGTCTGTTCGTGACCAACTGAACTTCCAAAACAATGATGAGCTAGTAAACCAAAGCTCAGCAATCCAGTTCGGTAAAATGGTTGGTGCTCAGTACATGTTGTACGGCAACCTATCAAGCATCGTTAAGAAAGCAGGTAGCGACGAAGACGTGTACTACAAAATGACGATGCGTCTGATGGACCTTGAGTCTGGCTTGATCGAGTGGGCTGACGAGACTGAAATCCGTAAGCAGCAATCTAAGAGCCTACTAGGTCTTTAATTTCGCTTAACTGCCAACTATGACACTTACTATTGAAAGTGAATAGATTGGTCACACGCCAATGCAGTACATAATGTGCTGTTAATGCAAAGACACTGGCTTTTGGTCAGTGTCTTTTTTGTAGGGAAACAAAGACGTTTATAGGGCAGTTAAGACGTTTATAGGGAGTAAATATGGCAATTTTTTCTTGGTCTGAGGCTAAGCTTCTTGATACCAGTTTGAGTTCGCTTGACGGTTACTTTTCTGAGCCTCCAGTTAGAGCACAGACATTAACAGGCGGTTTGACCAATCGATGTTGGAAGTTGGTCGATGCCGATGGTACTGCGTATGTTTGGCGGCCAACCACACCTATCACCAAAGCGTTCTTCATTTCTCGCCATGAAGAGTACCAAGTGCTGTCTGCCATTGAGCGACTCGGTATCGGGCCAAGCCCAATGGTAGTGAATGAGCAGGGGTTACTGGTTGAGTGGATTGCGGGTGAGACACTTTACGAAGATCTAGAACTCGATGACCTGTTGAAAACGCTGATCTCTGTTCATCTGGTTAATACTGCGCGATTACCACTGCAACCATTCAGTTTCACGGCGCGAGTCGACCATTACTGGCTGCAGCTTGATGCGATTCATAAGACCGAAGCCTGCACTAAGATTTATCAAGAGTGGCGCGTGGCTCCGAGTATTACCAATGTTGACCTGTCTTTGTGCCATTTTGACTTAGGTGGTTATAACCTAGTGAGAAACAGTGACTGCATTAAGATTATTGATTGGGAATACGCTGCGCTCGCAGACCCTAGGCTCGATTTGACATTAACCATTGCGGTTGCTGGCGCGCCAGTCACAGAAGCGGTTGAGAAGTACTGTCAGCTGCGAGGAATCCATGATGTTCAGCCTTGGCTTGATGGTGTAGAAGCATGGTTACCAAGAAGCCAGATGATGGCGATGCTATGGTATTTACTTGCTCATCAGCTTTGGGGCGATGAAAGTTATCTGCGTGAAGCGGAGGCTCTGAGTCACACTTTATGTAGCTAGGATCACGTTTAGGAAGTGAAAAATATAATTTCTCAGCTGTTACCTTTAAAACCTTGTTTTTCGTGTTAGATTGATCAAAACGTACCAATATTCAACGGGGGAGGTACAATGATTATCTATCTACATGGCTTCGACTCAACAAGCCCGGGCAATCACGAAAAAATACTGCAGTTGCAATTCATTGATGATGACGTTCGTTTCATCAACTACAGTACTTTGCATCCAAAACACGATATGCAGCATCTGCTAAAAGAAGTGCATAAGGTGATAGAGCAATCCGATGATCCGCATCCCATTATTTGTGGTGTAGGTTTAGGTGGTTTTTGGTCTGAGCGTATTGGTTTCTTATGTGGGATTAAGCAGGTGGTGTTCAACCCTAATCTGCACCCTGAGAACAACATGGTAGGTCGAATTGACCGTCCAGAAGAGTACGAAGACATCGCAACTAAATGTGTTGCTCAGTACCGTATGAAAAACAAAGGACGCTGTTTAGTGGTGCTTTCTCGTGAAGATGAAATTCACGACAATACCAAAACAGCTGCCGCGCTAGAAGATTACTACGATGTAATCTGGGATGAGAAAGAGAGTCATAAATTCAAAAAGATCTCTCAACATCTTCAAGCAATGAAAGCGTTCAAAAACGCTTAATCAATCCAGATGTTTTATAAAAGCAGTGCTCAATGAGTGCTGCTTTTTCACATCTGAATCTTAGAGATTGGTATTGATAAAGTAGTTGTATATGTTTTATCGGTCGGTTTGTGCATTTATAGATCAGTTTGCTCAAACGTTAACTAATTAGTCGCGAATCCTCATTGAGGGTAAGGATTTTTTTGTTGCGGTCATCTTTTTGCTATATATAATGTTCCCAAGCAAAATATTTTGACAAATATCAAAAAAAATTGAGAGCGAGTGAAAAAACTTGCCCATAATTTGTGTTCTGCCTCTCAGGTAGTCACCTTTTATATCCACGTGAGCAAAGCAACAAACCATTATTTGTTGTTTGTAACCCCTCTAACTACTCGGTGAGCTGTCGTTATTCTTTTTCGCGGTAACCCAATTTGTAACAGCCTTCGCATTCAAGGCCGAGTAGATACATAGAATTTATCGGTTGGAGTAATCGAGCCGAACCCCATTTATTCATTTTGTAGAGGATTGTCATTGTGACAAAAATTATCGTAGTAGGCGGCGGTGCTGGTGGTTTAGAACTAGCCACTAAGCTAGGCCGCACTTTAGGTCGTAAGAAACGTGCCCAGATTACTCTGGTAGACCGTAAAGCAAGCCACCTATGGAAACCATTACTTCATGAAGTAGCAACGGGCTCACTGGATGAAGGTGTTGATGCATTAAGCTACCGTGCGCACGCAAAAAACCATTACTTCGATTTCCAAATGGGCAGCCTGAACGACATCGATCGTGAGCGTAAAGTGATTGCACTAAGCGAGCTTACAGACGAGCACGGTGAACTGCTGATGCCAAGCCGTGAACTTGAATACGATATTCTAGTGATGGCGCTAGGCTCAACGTCAAACGACTTCAACACTCCAGGCGTTCGTGACAACTGTATTTTCCTTGATAGCCCAGAGCAAGCACACCGTTTCCGTACAGAAATGAACAATCAGTTCTTAAAGCTTCACGCTAAGAACGGTCAAGGCACGGTAGACATCGCGATTGTTGGTGCTGGTGCAACTGGTGTAGAGCTTTCTGCAGAGCTACACAACGCAGTTAAAGAACTTCGTACTTACGGCTTCGGCGACCTAGATTCAAGCAAGCTGAACGTAAACCTAGTTGAAGCGGGTGAGCGTATTCTTCCAGCTCTACCTCCTCGTATTTCAAGTGCAGCACACTCTGAGCTAACCAAGCTTGGTGTGAACGTTCGTACGAATACGATGGTGACTCAGGCGGATTCTGACGGCCTAACAACCAAAGATGGTGACAAGATCCCAGCTCAAATCATGGTATGGGCAGCAGGTATCAAAGCACCAGATTTCATGAAAGATATCGGTGGTCTTGAAACCAACCGTATCAACCAGTTGGTTGTGAAGAACACGCTGCAAACAACACTGGATGACAACATCTTTGCAATCGGTGACTTGGCGCAATGTACACAAGCAGACGGTTCATTCGTTCCGCCACGTGCACAAGCGGCTCACCAAATGGCAAGCTGTGCATTCAGCAACATCATTGCTAAGTTGAACGGTCGTGACCTGAAAGACTACATCTACAAAGACAAAGGCTCGCTAGTTTCACTTAGCCGTTTCTCTACGGTAGGTAGTTTGATGGGTAACCTGACGAAAGGCTCGATGATGGTCGAAGGTCGTATTGCTCGTGTGGTTTACATCTCTTTGTACCGCATGCACCAGATGGCGCTTCACGGCTTAATCAAAACATCACTGATGATGCTGGTTGGTCGTATTAACCGTGTACTTCGTCCAAACCTAAAGCTTCACTAATCAGGTAAGCCTTCTCAGAGCATTACGCTGATAATAAAAAAGAGCTCTTCGGAGCTCTTTTTTGATCGTGTCGATTATGGATTATCGCAGGTGTTGAACTCATTTCTGCTGTTAAGACGTTGGAGGTAGCACAGAATAAACCACGCCATCTTTCGGCTTACCGTTAAACAGAAATCGATTCTGGGCAATGGTTTCTCGCTCAGCGCCACACTTCTCGATCAACTTTTGGCTGGGTAGGTTCTCGGTATCGCAGACAATTTCCAAACGCGTTAACTTGAGTTGCGCGAAACAAAATTCAAATAGGGCGAACATCGCTTCTTTGGCGATCCCTCTCCTTTGAAAGTCATCACCGACCCAATAACCTAAACTCGCCATATTAAAGGTGTGGTAAAGCTCATTAATGGCAACCATGCCGACTAACTTATCGCTTTTTCGTTCAAAGATGCCAAAGCCAAACGCATCGGCTTTCACCCAGTTCAGGCGAGTTGCCAGAATAAATTTCTCGGCCTCGACGATAGAAAACTCTTTATGACACCAGTCGACCCATGGCAGCAAGCTAGGGGAGGACTTAACCAGCTGAGAAAATTCTTGAGCATCTGAGGCCTCAATGATTTTAAGGCTAAGATTTTGTGTGTTGATCTGAAATTCAGGGCTCATAGAGCGTACCAAGTAACGTGTAAGTACTGAGCAAAGAGAGTCAGTACAGAATAAAGATAGATAGCACTTAATAAAACGCCCTCACTAGGAGGGCGGATTGAATTATTTATATAATTATAGCCGAATCGGCAAGTAATTTACTGCGCTACACGTCTAACTTGAATCACCATTCCAAGAAGTGGGTGGTCAAGGTAATGAGTTTCTGTACTGCGCATACGACGTTTTTGGTCCATGCGGTAGCTCTTAAGGAACTCTTGGACTTCAACCGTCGGAGAAATTTCAGTTAGATTGCCCACCTGGACGTTGCTTTCTGCGCCACTTACTGGTGAATCTAGCTCAATTTGTTGCTCTTGTAGAGTCACTTCACGAACGCTTGGCGCTTTTAAATCTAATGTCGTTTCAGCGTATAGGTAGTGCTGAACGTAGATTTGCAGCTTGCCGTCTAATTCGTAGAGTGGCTTATCAATGGTCTCTTCTTGGAACCCATCAGCGCTGCCTGCAGTGATTGCGCCTTTTTCAGAGCCATCAGCATTAAATTGTTTAGAGAAATCTTTACCTGCTTGAATGTGGAAAACAGGTGCAGAGCTCTTACCTTGGTCGCCTTGACGCCAAGCGGTATGCATCAGAACTTCAAAGCCAGCGTGTTTACGTAGCTTGTCTTTTTGAGGCGTTAACTTATATTCCGAGTAAGGAAGCATTTGAACGCCTTTCTTTGCTCGGTATTGGGTATCTTGAAATGAACCAACACGCTCAAGTGAAATCTTAGGCTGTGTATTTGGCCAAGATTCGTTCACCTTCTCTGCATCAACAGCGCGCTTAAAAATGATCACTTCTATATCAAATTGTCTCTGCGCCAAACTTGGCAGTGAGACGAACAATAGTAGCAGTGGGATCAGTCTTTTCATTTTTACTCCGTCTTCCAGCCGAACTACCGGCTGGATAATTTATATGTGCAAGTGGATTGGGTCTTATGCTGAAGGCAGCAAGTTTTGTCTGAATTCGCCCAATAAATCACTAACAAATTGAATTCGTTTCCGTCTGTCGACCAATGGTATCGTAAACTTGAACTTTGTTGGTCCTTCCATTGAAAACTTTTGCGGTTGAGATTGCAACAGTTTAACAAGGTAGGTCGGGTTTATGTCAGCATCCGGGTAGAATTCTAAGAATCCACCCTTATCGTGGGCTTCAATTTTCTTCGCTTTGATAGACGCTGCGGCTAATTTTAGCTCAGAAACTGATAACAAGTTCTTGGTTGCATCAGGCAGAAGGCCGAAGCGATCAATCAGCTCGACTTTCAACTCTGCCAATTCGTCGGAGTCACTCACACTCGCAATACGCTTATAGGTAGACAAACGTGTATTGATGTCTGGGATGTAGTCATCTGGTAATAGTGCTGGCAAACGCATCTCAATTTCAGTTTGTTCACGCAGTAGGTCATCAAGCGATGGCTCTCGACCTTCCTTCAATGCTTCAACCGCTTGTTCAAGCATCTCCATGTACAAGGTGAAACCAACTGACTGGATTTGACCACTCTGTTCATCACCTAACAGCTCACCCGCACCACGAATCTCTAAATCGTGAGTTGCTAAGGTAAAGCCTGCGCCCAAGTCTTCGAGCGAAGCAATCGCATCCAATCGCTTGATCGCATCTTTGGTCATTGCTTTAGGGTGTGGCGTTAACAAGTAAGCATAAGCTTGGTGGTGCGAACGACCTACACGACCACGTAATTGGTGCAGCTGTGCTAAACCAAGGTTATCGGCTCTGTCCATCAAGATGGTATTTGCCGTTGGTACGTCGATACCGGTTTCAATGATGGTTGTACACACCAGTAAGTTGAAGCGCTGGTGGTAGAAGTCATTCATGATGCGTTCCAGTTCGCGCTCTCGCATCTGGCCATGAGCTACAGTCACGCGCGCCTCTGGAATCAGCTTTTGCAATGACTCTGCTGTTTTCTCAATCGTGTCGACTTGGTTGTGTAGGAAGTAAACCTGGCCACCACGCATGATTTCACGCAGCACCGCTTCTCTGACGATGGCATCATCACTCTCGCGAACGAAGGTTTTAATTGCCAAGCGTCGTGCGGGTGGTGTAGCGATGATCGAAAGGTCACGCATGCCACTCATTGCCATGTTCAGCGTTCGCGGGATCGGTGTCGCAGTAAGCGTTAGAATATCGACATCCGCACGCATCGCTTTCACTTTCTCTTTCTGACGCACACCAAATCGGTGTTCTTCATCGACAACCAGCAAGCCAAGGTCTTTAAACTTAATATCACTCGAAAGTAGCTTGTGAGTACCCACTAAGATATCGACCTTACCGTCGGCGACATCTTGCATGATCAACTTCTGCTCTTTAGCTGATTTGAATCGGGATAGAACCTCAACACGAATCGGCAAGTTGGCGAAACGGTCACGGAAGTTCTCGAAGTGTTGCTGAGCAAGTAGGGTAGTAGGAACTAACACGGCTACTTGTTTGCTGTTGTCGGTACAAACGAATGCTGCGCGCATCGCGACTTCGGTTTTACCAAAGCCAACATCACCACACACTAAACGGTCCATGGCTTTGGCTTGGCACATATCCGACATAACAGCATTGATGGCCATTGCTTGGTCATCCGTTTCTTCAAACGGGAAGCCAGACTTGAAGGTCGCGTATTGGCCACGGTCGAGTACAAACTTGTAGCCAGGTTTTAGTTCACGTTTAGCGTAAACATCAAGCAGTTCGGCTGCAACGTCACGGACTTTCTCTGCGGCGCGCTTACGAGCTTTCTGCCATGCTTCGCCACCGAGTTTATGCAGTGGTGCAGAATCTTCAGCGCCGCCAGAGTAGCGCCCGATTAAGTTCAGAGAAGCAACAGGTACGTAGAGCTTGGCATCATTTTGATACTCAAGCGTTACGTATTCTGTTTTCATACCACCCGCTTCAAGTGTTTGCAGGCCGATGTAACGACCAATACCGTGGTCAATATGAACAACAGGTTGACCCGGTTTAAGTTCGGCTAAGTGACGAATTACAGTGTCGCTGTTAACGCTTTTCTTGTCTTTCTTACGACGTTGTACAACGCGATCACCTAACAGGTCGCTTTCACAGACAAGGGCGATGTTTTGCTCTTCGTGGATAAAGCCATGCTCAGCAGAACCTAGGACCAGGGTGAACTTATCTTTATCTTTAATCGCTGCGTCGAGGTTTTCAACTTCGCTTGGACGAACTTTGATGCCTCGAAGCAATTCACTCAGTGCTTCACGGCGGCCTTCAGATTCAACCGAAAAGACTACTTTGCCATCGAAGGCTTCAGTGAACTTTCTTAGGTTAGACAAAGGTTCTTTATTCTGATGTTGAACGCTGAGATCAGGCAGAGACACAACCGGAAGATTGGTACGTCCGGCTTTTTCTTCAATTGAATCTAAGCTCAGATTGACCTGTGGTTTTTGTTTGAAATGTGCGAACAGTTCGTCTTTTTGTAGCCAAAGTTGTTCAGGTTTCAGCAGTGGTCGTAACGGGTCAACACCGCGCTGTTCGTATCGATGAGCAACGTCCGTTAGGAATGAGTCTACTGCAGTCTCGACATCACCTAGAATCAGCAGTTGCGCTTCATCGGCAACGTAATCAAACAAGGTTTCTGTGTGATCGAAGAACAGCGGTTGCCAGTACTCGATACCAGCAGGCCAAGTACCCTTAGAAACCTGCATATAAACCGATTCTGGTTCGCGGCGCGCATCAAACTGTTGGCGCCAACGAATACGGAAATCTTCAATCGCTGTTTCCGAGGTCGGGAATTCGTGAGCAGGCAGCAGGCGGATCTCAGAGATGTCTTCGATAGAACGCTGGTTTTCAGGATCGAAAGTACGAATAGTGTCGATTTCGTCATCGAAAAAATCGATTCGATACGGGTCTTTACTGCCCATTGGGAACAGATCGAGAATAGAGCCACGGCTTGCGTATTCACCGGGGCCAAACACTTGGTCAACGTAACGATAGCCTGACTTTTCAAGCTGTAGACGCAGTTTCTCTAAAGAGTAGAGATCGCTCGTTTTCACCATTAACGTGTGTTGTAGCAAAAAGTCACGCGGTGACTGGCGTTGCAATAACGTGCTGATCGGAACGATCGTGATGCCATCTTTTAGTGTTGGCAGTGCGTAAAGGCGTGCGATACGATCTGAGATGATCTCTTGGTGCGGCGAGAAGCTATCGTATGGCAGCGTTTCCCAGTCAGGGAATAATGCGACTTCATGTGCCGTAAACTGTTCAATTTCAGATTGAAGCTTAAGCGCCACTTGTGGGTCGGGTACAGCCAAGACGGTATGGCTGTTGTGTTGCTCTGCGAGTTTGGCAATGGCAAGAGCGAGAGACGAACCGACTAGGTTACCGATGTGCTTTTTGTCACCGGCACCTTTAAGTTTAGGTAGTGTAAATATGGATTTTTTGGTCATGTTAATTTACTTGTTATCTCGGTCTAGAGAGCGTTGACGCAAGAGTTTCTGTTGTTGATAAAGTGCCGCTTTAATTAGCAGGTCTTGGTCGGTATCGCGAAGATGAGCGTATTTAAATTTGATTTCGAAACCTGAGTCTTTCGCCTCGCTAGCAAATACTTCTGCGTAGCAATAAATGGCTGCAGCTGGGTGCTCTAGAAAAAGTTTGGCTTTTACTAAGCGACCCGGTTCGATGTCTGCTTTTGAAAAGCAGGAAAACTGACTCGCACCAAATGAATAGGTGTGAGTGCGAAATTTCTCATCATCTTGCTGCGATAACATAAAGCTCAACAAGAGGTTTAATTTTGAGTTTTGTGCATCCAATAAACTGGTGACATTCTTCAAGTCGCTGTTTTTCAGTTCCGCTCGAGCGCTGTCAGCTAACAGATCCAATTGGCTAAATTCACTTGCCACCACAAATGGTGCTGGGATCTCAGATTCGAATTGAATTTGAGAAGGTAAAGTGAAGCCGCTGTCCATTGGTTCAATATTAGCGGTAAGGCTATGGTGAACGGTGAAAAACTCTTGTTCTGTCATGCGTTAGTTCCTTGAAGTGATCTATTGATTATCGCTATGTGGCCGCAGTAATCAAGGTCAGTTAATTGAAACTATCAAATAGTTGTTTGAAATTTGGTGTTTTGACAGGGTTCTGTTTTTCAGGCCTAACTAATTGAGTTAATTCACTCTATATTTTCAATTACCCCCTACACAGTAACAGCAATACCCGTTACATTAACCCGCATCCCTTTTTGATGGTTCAAAGTATGTTTCATCCTATTTCAATGTTTGTTGGCCTGCGTTATTTGAAAGGCCGTTCAGGTGATCGCTTTAGCCGTTTTGTTTCTTACATGTCGACGGCAGGTATCACCATTGGTGTGCTGTCTTTGATTACTGTTTTATCGGTAATGAATGGATTCGAAGCGCAATTAAAAGACCGAATTCTCGGCGTTCTTCCTCAGGCTGTGGTTTATGAACAAGGAGGCACGACCTCACTTTCTGAAAAAGCCCCAAGCTTCGCAGAACAAATTTCGCTTAATGGTCATGTTGAACCGATTGTTCGCAGTGAGGCAGTGATTCAGAGCCCTGCTCAGCTTTTTGCTGGCCTTTTGATTGGCATCCAACCCAATTCTGATGATCCACTTCAAGACCACTTAATCGCGGGTCGCTTGTCTTCACTTCAAGCTGGGCAATATCAGCTGTTTCTTGGTCATACTCTGGCGAGAAACCTAAAAGTATCGATGGGCGACAAAGTTCGTCTAATGGTGACCAGCGCGAGTCAATACACACCATTGGGGCGTATTCCTAGCCAACGTAATTTCACCGTAGCTGGTATCTTTAATACGGGCTCGGATATTGATGCCCAACTTATGGTGACGGATATCCAAGATGCTGGGCGTTTGATGCGTTATAAGTCAGACACCATTTCAGGTTGGCGACTGTTTTTTGAAGACCCGTTTGAAGTCGCAGAGTTATCAACTCAGCCATTACCGGAAGGTTGGTTGTGGAGCGACTGGCGAGACCAACGAGGTGAGCTATTCCAAGCCGTTCGTATGGAAAAAAACATGATGGGTTTAATGCTTGGGCTTATCATCGGTGTTGCTGCTTTCAATATTATCTCAGCACTTATCATGGTGGTGATGGAGAAGCAGTCTGAAGTCGCGATTCTTAAGACCCAAGGCATGACTGATGGTCAAGTCATGGGGATCTTCATGGTTCAAGGCGCAAGTAGTGGCGTGATTGGTGCGCTCTCTGGTGGTGTGTTAGGCGTTGCTCTAGCGATGAACCTTAATACTATTTTAGAGGCGATGGGCGTTGCTCTATTCTCCTTTGGTGGACAGTTGCCAATTCTGATTAACCCAATTCAAATCGCTGTTGTTGTGGTTTTGGCTATTGCACTTAGCCTGATTGCCACTGTATTCCCTTCTTATCGTGCATCGTCTGTGAAACCTGCTGAGGCCCTTCGTTATGAGTAATTTTCTTCAATGTAATGATATCCGTAAAACGTACCGTGAAGGCTCGTTAGATACTGAGGTGCTCAAGGGAGTCAGCTTTGAAATCGAAAAGGGTGAGCTAGTAGCAATCATCGGTACCTCTGGGTCGGGTAAAAGTACCTTACTGCATATCTTAGGCGCATTAGACGATGCTTCTGCGGGCAGTGTGAGTTTTCTTGGTCAAGATTTAGCATCTTTGAGTTCGAATAAGCAGGCGAAGCTTCGCAACCAGCATCTTGGCTTTGTGTATCAGTTCCATCATCTTCTATCTGACTTTTCAGCTTTAGAAAACGTGGCGATGCCGTTATTGATTGGCGGCGAAAAGCCCGCTAAAGCAAAGCAAGAAGCACAACGTTTGTTGGACAAAGTTGGATTGAGTCACCGCGTGGACCACCGACCTTCAGAGCTTTCTGGTGGCGAGAGGCAACGTGTGGCGATTGCTCGTGCATTGGTGAATAAGCCTGCGCTAGTGTTGGCGGATGAACCAACCGGTAACCTTGACCATAACACCGCACTGTCTATTTACGACTTAATGCGTGAACTGAACCGTGAATACGATACTGCCTTTTTGGTCGTGACTCACGATGGTGAACTTGCCGGTAAGATGGATCGCCAACTTCACATGCAAGATGGTTTACTGGTCAACGTAGAAAAAGAGGAGAGCTAAGTGTTTTCCTCTTTATCTCTATTGATAGGCGGCCGATTTAGCCGTGCGAAACAACGAGACAAGATGGTGTCGTTCATCTCATTGTCTTCGACGATTGGTATTGCGGTTGGTGTCGCGGTGATCATTATCGGCTTATCTGCGATGAATGGCTTTGAGCGAGAGCTTCAATCACGAGTACTTTCTGTCATTCCTCATGGTGAATTTGAAGGCGTGAATGAGCCTGTGACTCGTTGGGAGCACGTGATTGAGGAGTCGGTTAAGCACGATAAAGTCGTTGCTGCTGCGCCTTATGTGAAAATTACTGCGCTTGCTGAAAAGGGCAAAGAACTCAAAGCAATTGAAGTTCGCGGCGTTGATCCGCAGCTAGAACAACAGGTATCAAGCCTATCGAGTTTTATCGATAAGCAAGCTTGGAGCGAGTTTAAGGCAGGGCAACAACAGATCATTTTGGGTTCTGGTGTAGCGAATGTGCTGGGTGCGAAAGTCGGTGATTATCTGACTTTGATGATTCCGACGGTAAACGGTTCTGTGAAGGTTCAGGCACCAAAACGTGTTCGAGTGAAAGTGGTTGGCTTGCTGACGCTTAATGGTCAGATAGATCACAGTTTGGCGCTAATCCCGATTGGTGATGCTCAGGTCTACGCAAACTTAGGTGAGGCGGTAACTGGGGTTTCTTTGAAAGTGACCGATGTGCTGAACGCGAACTCTATTGTGCGTGAAGTGGGCAATCAGCTTGATGTGTATGTGTATCTACGAAGCTGGCAGCAGAAGTTTGGTTTCTTGTATCGAGATATCCAACTCGTTCGTACCATCATGTATCTGGTGATGGTACTGGTTATTGGTGTGGCTTGTTTCAATATTGTCTCGACGCTAATGATGGCAGTAAAAGACAGAGCATCAGAGATCGCGATTTTAAGAACCATGGGTGCATCAGACGGCCTTGTGAAGCGCATCTTTGTTTGGCAGGGCGTATTCTCAGGCGTGTTAGGCAGTTTAGTGGGCAGTGCAATAGGTGTGCTAGTCGCTCTTAATCTCACGACACTAATCAAAGGACTTGAAAAGTTGGTCGATCACCAGTTCTTGTCCGGTGATATCTATTTTGTCGACTTCTTGCCATCACAACTTGATATGACGGATGTTGTTGTGGTTTCCGGCACTGCGATTGTGCTGAGTTTACTGGCGACATGGTACCCAGCATCACGCGCGGCGAAGTTGAATCCAGCCTCAGTGCTGAGTTCTAAATAGCATTCGCCTAAATAACAGGCCGTCAGTTTTCAGTCGATACAAAAAAGGATCCCAGTGGGATCCTTTTTTATTGAATTCAATTCGTGTTCTTTACGACTTTCGTTACATGCCAATCTTGCAGAGGTAAGTAGCTCATCCGATTTTAACTTGTGTACGTTTTAAGTGAAGCGCATACAAGGTTAGATTGAATAACAAGAAATGGCGTTCAGTGCCTTGCTTGTCGCTTCTTCCAACTTCTTACTACTGAGTAGCGCCATAAACCGCGAATACCAAAGTAGCCAATCATTGCTGAAACCACGCCACAAATCAGACAACCCAATAAGAACGGAGGCCCTATAGTGCTCATTTGCGCCAAGATGAAGTCCCAAGACAATTCGAAATGGAAGGCTTGCGGTGGCACATGCATAACAAACGCCCCGACTTTATAAGCAAAGTAGAAGAGAACAGGCATGGTAACCGGGTTACTGATCCAAACAAGTGCGACAGCTAAAGGCAGGTTAACGCCACATGCGACAGCAAGGCCTGCAGACATAATCATTTGACTTGGTAGAGGGACAAACGCCATGAATAACCCAACAGCAAACGCGCCAGCCGCAGAGCGACGATTAAGGCACCATAAGTTGGGGTTGTACAAAACATTGCCAAAAACTTTCAATGCTTTCTGACGCTTGATTAGATCATGGTCAGGCATAAATCGTTTGATAAACTTTCTTGGCATAGGAGGAAGCTACTCTCTTGTTTAACACTTGGTTCTTGATTTCATTTGCTGCGACAGTTGTGTCTGCCAGCTTCTGGCCTGTGATGCCACATTGGGTTTGGGCACCATTGATGCTGTTGTTACAGCTAGCACCAACAAAGTATAGCGTTTTCCGGAGTGCAAGAGGTCCAGTAACAGCATTGATACTAGTTATCTGCCTAGGGAATGCGATTGAAATACAAACGAGTCGCTTATTCCAATCAGGGCAGAATACTACCATAAATGCGTCGGTTGTTAGCCTTTTTAGTGAAAATAGCCACGGTTTTGAAAGCGTAATAGTAGTCAGATCAATTGGCGGCGAAAAATTAATCTTTCCTCAATTGATAAAATTGCGTTTGTTTACTCCTTTCAAGCTAACGCTTGGAGATGATGTCTATTTATCGGCCTCAATAAAGCCGATATGGGGCAAACTCAACGAAGCCGGCTTTGACCGAGAAAAGTACTTGTTTAGTGCTGGCGTGGTTGCCAATGCAACTTACAGAGCAGATACCAAGTACCGAATTCATTCTAGCACCAACTTACGCGCCCAATGGTTTGAAGCCAGCCTTGAAAGGTTAAGTCTGCTGGCAAATCAAGATCTCATTATCGCTTTGAGTTTTGGATATCGAGACCTTATTCCGCCTCAGCGGTGGGATATGCTTAAAAGCAGTGGCCTGATTCACTTGATGGCTATTTCGGGGCTGCATATTGGGATTGCCTTTGGTATCGGCTATCAGATTGGCAAGATACTAAGGTTACTTTCCCCTTCATTTCTTTGGTTACCTACAATATTCGGGCTCGGCTTGGCGTATTTCTATAGTTGGTTTGCTGGATTCACGCTGCCAACTTTGAGAGCTTTGGTGATGTGCGTTATCGCGAGTTATTTCTTGTGGCGTGGGCAAAATATCAGTTTGCTTCGGTATGTTACTTTAAGTGTGTGCGTGGTTCTGCTGATTTGGCCGTTTTCAGCTTTGTCGAGCAGTTTTTGGTTGTCCTTTGGTGCATTGGGCGCTGTTTTCTATATCGCCTGTAATACTCAGCGCTCAGCTTCAAGCTTTACATTTATCGACTACGCACTCCAACTTATTAAGCTTCAACTGATGCTGACATTCCTTATCGCGCCTTCCTCGATGTTGTTTTTCAAAGGAGTCAGTTTAGTCTCTGTTTTCTACAACTTGTTCCTTTTGCCTTGGGTATCGATGGTGACGATCCCGCTGTTGTTTCTGGCAATGTTTCTAAGCTTAATATCGGAGTCAGTGTCTGGCGTGGTTGGTATAACAGCGCTAGACAATGATTTGGTCAGTCAGCTGTGGAAGTTAGTCGACTTATCGCTTGAGCCTCTCGTATTTAGTCTTCCTTTCTCTGAGCGATTTTGGATCCAAGTCGATAATCAGACGATTGCATTATCAGTATTCCTTATCTTGTTTTTGAGCTTTGTTAGTCGGTATTTCAAGCGAACATTATCGATATTGGTAACTGCAGTGTTTGTGCTGTGGTGGGAGTTCAGCAAACCCCAGCAAGACAAACTAACTATTGATATCTTGGATGTTGGGCATGGGTTGTCTTTGGTCTTGGAAAAGAACAATCAGATTGTTGTTTATGATCTTGGCAATGCGTGGCCAGGAGGCTCGGTTGTTGAGTCTTTGTTGATTCCTACTTTGAATCAGCGGGGGATTTATGAATTAGAAGGCGTGATTGTGAGTCATTTCGATTCTGACCATGCTGGTGGTTATCCGGCATTACTTGAGAACTATACGCCAAAGTGGATAAGAACCAGTCAGAACATTATTCAAGAACGCCAATCTATCACTCAAGCCCCGTCTAATATTCAAACATGTACTATTGGAGAGGTTTGGAACTGGCAAAATGTTGTTTTTGAGGTGTTGTGGCCGCCTAAGCAAGTAAAGAGGGCGTATAACCCACATTCGTGTGTGGTCAAGATCTCAGATCATAGTGCTGATTTCTCAATGTTGCTCACTGGTGATATTGAACTGGTAAGTGAGTGGTTACTTGCTCGTGAAGGAGAACAGCTAAGGAGTGATGTTATGTTGGTTCCGCATCATGGCAGCGATTCGTCATCGATTAAGTCGTTTATTGAGGCGGTGTCTCCTCAGCTGGCGATAGCTTCTCTTGCCAAAGGCAACCAGTGGGGAATGCCGAGTGAGTTTGTTATTGAACGTTATCAGGAAGCGGGGAGTACTTGGCTAGATACTGGAGAAAGCGGACAAATAACCATCACTCTTAGCAAAGAAGGTTGGCAATATCATGCGATTAGAGAACAACAAGGCGGGCAGTGGTATAGGCAGATGCTCCGTAAGGGAGTAGAATAGATAGATTATTGTGAGAAAATTAAGCGATTCTATGTCAACACAAACAGATGAAACTACCTGGGTCACATTTAAAAGACTTTGGACTTATATTCGATTATATAAGGCCGGCCTAGGTGTTGCGGTAATTGCGCTTATTATAAATGCCGTTTCTGATACCTATATGATTTCCTTACTAAAGCCGTTACTTGATGAAGGCTTTGGTAATGCTGAATCTGACTTTTTACGTACACTTCCACTTATTATCTTTGCCATGATGTTCGTTCGTGGCGTCAGTGGCTTTGTTTCAACCTATTGCTTGAGTTGGGTCTCTGGCAATGTGGTGATGGAAATTCGTCGTAAGATTTTCAGCCATTTCATGCACATGCCTGTTTCTTTCTTCGATAAAGAACAGACAGGCGCATTGCTATCTCGAATTACTTACGATTCAGAGCAAGTGTCTGCAGCAACCAGTAAAGCGTTAGTCAGTATTGTCCGTGAAGGTGCAAGTATTATTGGCTTGTTGACGCTGATGTTCTGGAATAGTTGGCAGTTATCTTTGGTGTTATTTGCTGTAGCGCCTTTGGTTGCGTGGGCGATCAGTATCGTATCGAAGCGATTCAGAAAGATCTCTAAGAACATGCAAACTAGCATGGGTCACGTTGCTTCTTCAGCTGAACAAATGCTGAAAGGGCATAAAGTGGTTCTAACTTACGGTGGTCAAGATCTAGAAAAACACCGCTTTGATAAAGTTAGTAACCAAATGCGCCAACAAAGCATGAAGTTAATCACTGCTCAAGCGGCCGCTAACCCGATTATTCAAATGATCGCATCAGTTGCGATTGTTGTTGTTCTATTCCTTGCTAGTGTCGATTCTATTAAAGCCGAGCTTACTCCTGGTACGTTTACCGTTGTCTTCTCTGCAATGTTTGGTCTATTACGTCCGCTAAAGGCGTTAACTAACGTAACGTCTGAATTCCAACGTGGTATGGCTGCGAGTACGACTCTATTTGGCTTGATGGATCTAGATACCGAGCAAAACAAAGGAACGTTGAAACCTGAAACTGTAACGGGTGAAGTTGCAGTAAAAGATGTCACGTTTACTTATGACGGTGCAGAAAAACCAGCACTTGATAAGGTCAGCTTTAATATACCGAAAGGTAAAACGGTTGCGCTTGTTGGGCGATCGGGTTCGGGTAAGAGTACCATTGCCAACCTATTTACTCGTTTTTATGACGTAGACTCTGGTTCAATTGAGCTTGATGGCCACGACATTCGTGATTACGAATTGAGAAATCTGCGTGAGCACTTTGCGCTCGTTTCTCAAAATGTACATCTGTTTAACGATACGGTGGCTAACAACATCGCTTACGCAGCAGAAGAACAGTATTCACGTGAACAGATCGAATACGCGGCTAAGCTTGCTCATGCAAGTGAGTTTATCGATGGTATGGAAAATGGCATTGATACGGTTGTGGGCGAGAATGGCGCGAGTCTATCTGGTGGTCAAAGACAGCGTATTGCGATTGCACGAGCGCTATTGAGAGATGCACCGGTTTTGATTCTTGATGAGGCAACGTCTGCACTGGATACAGAGTCAGAGAGAGCTATTCAATCTGCACTAGAAGAACTGCAGAAAGACAAAACAGTATTAGTTATCGCACACAGACTCTCTACCATCGAGCAAGCTGATGAAATTCTAGTGGTTGATGATGGACATATTGTAGAAAGGGGCGCACATGCTGAGCTAATCGCGCATGATGGTGCTTATGCACAATTACACCGAATTCAGTTCAGCGGATAAATTAGGTCTTGTTGTGATCGAAAAGATTTGGTTTAACAATCACCCGTTGAAATATCTTCTCTGGCCGCTTTTGTGGCCACTGAGTCTGCTGTTCAAAATGATCAGTAGTCGGCGTCGTGACGCTTATCTCTCAGGGAATAAAGAGACCTACCGCCCGCCTTTACCTGTTATTGTTGTGGGCAATATTACTGCTGGTGGAAATGGTAAAACACCGGTTGTGATTTGGTTAGTTGAGATGCTTCAGGCTCACGGCTTTAAACCCGGAGTCGTATCTCGTGGCTACGGTGCAAAAGCACCAAGCTATCCGTTGGTGTTGGATGAAAATACCCCAGCTGAGCATTCGGGTGATGAACCTCGCTTGATTCGTAAGCGAACTGGTGCGCCAGTCGCAGTCGACCCTGTGCGAGCTAACGCAGTGAAAGCATTGCTGAGCAAAGGCGTTGATGTGATTATCACTGACGATGGCCTTCAGCATTACGCGCTTGAACGCGACATTGAATTTGCAGTTATCGACGGCGCAAGACGCTTTGGTAGTGAGAGTTTGATTCCTTTAGGTCCATTACGAGAGCCGGTTTCTCGTTTAGATGAAGTCGACTTTTTGGTAAACAATGGCGGTAAAGCGCACGGTCGAGAGTTCTCGATGTCTTTGCTTCCAAGCCAAGCAGTTAACCTAAAGACTGGTCAGAAAAGGTCTGTGGCAAAATTACACAAGCTGGTGGCTTTTGCCGGTATTGGCCACCCACCGCGCTTTTTTAAAACATTGGAAGATCTTGATGGTGATGTGGTTTTCACACAGGGCTTCTCCGACCATCAAGATTTTGATAAAGATGAACTTCATGCCTTAGCTAATAAAGGTATGAATATGATTATGACAGAAAAAGACGCTGTAAAATGCGAAGAATATGCGCAAGATAACTGGTGGTATCTTCCAGTTTCTGCGCAGTTTGATGAAGATTCGCAACAGCAAATTTTAAAAAGAATAAAAGAGGTTATGGAATACTATGGATCACCGTCTACTTGAGATCGTTGCTTGCCCTGTATGTAAAGGTAAACTAACTTTTGACAAGGATAAGCAAGAGCTTGTTTGTAAAATTGATCGCCTTGCTTACCCAATTAAAGAGGGTATTCCTGTTCTTTTAGAACCTGAAGCTCGCACCGTTTCTATGGATGAGGGTAAGTAATGTCTTATACGGTTGTTATACCTGCAAGATACCAATCGAGCCGTTTACCAGGGAAGCCACTTGCTGACATTGGTGGAAAGCCGATGATTCAATGGGTATACGAACAGTCAATGAAAGCGGGTGCCGATAACGTTATTATCGCTACCGACGACGCTCGAGTTGAAAAAGCGGCTAAAGCATTTGGCGCGACCGTTTGTATGACATCACCGAATCACGAATCGGGCACTGAACGCCTAGCTGAAGTGATTGAAGTTATGAATATTCCTGATGATCATATTATCGTTAATGTTCAAGGTGATGAGCCACTTATCCCACCTTCGATCATTAATCAGGTTGCCAACAATCTTGCTAACAGTACAGCTCCGATGGCAACGTTAGGTGTGGAAATCACTCATGCTGATGAAGTGTTTAACCCTAATGCCGTTAAAGTTGTAACCGATAAAGACGGTTATGCCTTGTATTTTAGCCGAGCAACCATCCCTTGGGATCGCGATGCTTACGCGAACAACGGTACTGCAGCGGAATCTCCTTTGCTTCGTCATATTGGTATCTATGCTTACCGAGCGGGTTTTATCAATACCTACATTAACTGGGAACCAAGCACTCTTGAACGTATTGAGTGCCTAGAGCAATTACGAGTACTTTGGTACGGTGAAAAAATCCACGTAGACGTTGCGGCGGAAGCACCTGCGGCTGGTGTTGATACGCCTGAAGACCTAGAAGCGGTTCGAGCTATTATTGGTTAAGCTTCTTTGAGCGAATTCTTGTTTGCTCTACAAAATGAAAAATCATGAGCCTTGCCTATTGCGAGGTTTTTTTCTATCTATCGAAAAGTGCGCTATCGAAAAGCGCGTGCGTGTCTTATTAACCTAAGCAAACGGATATTGAGATAGTTGCATTGGTTTATGCATCATCAACACGGAATTATCTGAGATTTACCTCGCTCGAGTTCCAATTTTTCTCTATAATATGCCGCCTATAAAGTAGTGGCGAATCGCTAGTACAGAATAAAACTTACGACAAAACGTGGAGTAAAAGATGCCTTCTCAAAGCCCAGTGATTACGGTTGATGGACCAAGTGGTGCAGGTAAAGGTACCCTGTGTATGTTGCTAGCAGATAAGCTAGGCTTTCATCTTCTAGACTCAGGCGCGATCTATCGCGTATTGGCTTTAGCGGCAATTCACCATGGTGTGGATACTGAATCAGAGGATGCTTTAGTACCGCTTGCTACACACTTAGACGTGCAGTTTATTGCTGAAGGCGACTTAGTTAAGGTTATCCTAGAAGGTGAAGATGTGTCTGGTGAACTTCGTAAAGAAGAGACTGGCATGGCGGCTTCAAAAGTTGCTGCTTTACCTCGCGTTCGCGAAGCACTGCTTCGTCGTCAACGCGCATTCAGCGCGGCACCTGGTTTGGTAGCAGATGGCCGTGACATGGGAACGGTTGTGTTTCCTGAAGCTGAAGCGAAAATATTTTTAGATGCAAGTGCTGAAGAGCGTGCGAGTCGCCGCCTTAAACAGTTGCAACAGAAGGGGTTAGATGTTAAATTTGACGACCTTTTGAGCGAGATCCAAGAGCGAGACGACCGAGATCGTAATCGCCCAGTGGCGCCACTTCGCCCTGCAGAGGATGCTCTAGTGCTTGATTCCACCTCAATGAATATTGAGCAGGTAGTAGAAAAAGCACTACACTATATTGAATCGAAACTGGCTGGGTAATTTCGCCGAGCTAGTACGAACGTTGGTCGCAAGGATGATGACCGGCGAATTTATCAACCCCATGCGGTAGGATACCCATGGACGTTTAATTATTGAAGATTAAATAATGACTGAATCTTTTGCTCAACTCTTTGAAGAGTTTCTATCTGAAACTGAATTCCAACAAGGCAGCATCGTTAAAGGTACTGTAGTAGCTATCGAGAACGGTTTCGTTCTTGTAGACGCTGGTCTTAAGTCTGAATCTGCTATCCCTGCTGAACAATTCAAGAACGCTGCTGGCGAACTTGAAGTTGAAGTTGGTGCTGAAGTAGACGTAGCTCTAGACGCTGTTGAAGATGGTTTCGGTGAAACTCAACTTTCTCGTGAGAAAGCTAAGCGTCACGAAGCTTGGATCGTACTTGAGAAAGCTTGCGAAGAAGCTGAAACTGTTGTTGGTATCATCAACGGTAAAGTTAAAGGCGGTTTCACTGTTGAACTTAACGGTATCCGTGCTTTCCTTCCTGGTTCTCTAGTAGACGTACGTCCTATCCGTGACACTGCTCACCTAGAAAACAAAGAGCTAGAGTTCAAAGTAATCAAGCTAGACCAGAAGCGTAACAACGTTGTTGTTTCTCGTCGTGCTGTTATCGAATCTGAAAACAGTGTTGAGCGTGACGAACTTCTTGAAACTCTACAAGAAGGTACTGAAGTTAAAGGTATCGTTAAGAACCTTACTGACTACGGTGCATTCGTTGACCTTGGCGGTGTTGACGGTCTTCTACATATCACAGATATGGCTTGGAAGCGCGTTAAGCACCCATCAGAGATCGTTAACGTTGGTGACGAAATCCTAGTTAAAGTTCTTAAGTTCGATCGTGAGCGCACTCGTGTTTCACTAGGTCTTAAGCAACTAGGCGAAGATCCATGGGTAGCAATCGCTAAGCGTTACCCAGAAGGTCACAAGCTTTCTGGTCGTGTTACAAACCTAACTGACTACGGCTGCTTCGTTGAAATCGAAGAAGGCGTTGAAGGTCTAGTACACGTTTCTGAAATGGATTGGACTAACAAGAACATCCACCCTTCTAAAGTTGTTAATGTTGGCGACGAAGTTGAGGTTATGGTTCTTGATATCGACGAAGAACGTCGTCGTATCTCTCTAGGTCTGAAACAGTGTAAAGCTAACCCATGGCAGTCATTTGCAGAAATGCAAGCTAAGGGCGACAAAGTTACTGGTAAGATCAAGTCTATCACTGACTTTGGTATCTTCATCGGTCTAGAAGGCGGTATCGACGGTCTTGTACACCTATCTGACATTTCTTGGAACGCTGCCGGCGAAGAAGCTGTACGTGAATACAAGAAAGGCGACGAAATCTCTGCTGTTGTTCTAGCAGTAGATGCAGAGCGTGAGCGTATTTCTCTTGGCGTTAAGCAAATGGAAAACGACCCGTTCAACGCATACGTTGCTGACAACAAGAAAGGTGTTCTTGTAAACGGTACTGTTACTGCAGTTGACGCGAAAGGCGCTACTATCGAGCTAATCGAAGGCGTTGAAGGTTACATCCGCGCTTCTGAAGTTTCTCGCGACCGTATCGAAGATGCATCTCTAATCCTAAGCGTTGGCGACAGCGTTGAAGCGAAGTTCACTGGTGTAGACCGTAAGAACCGCGTAATCAACCTATCTATCAAAGCTAAAGATGAAGCTGATGAGCAAGAAGCAATGGCTTCACTGAACAAGTCTGAAGAAGGCGCGTTCGGTAACGCAATGGCAGACGCATTCAAAGCTGCTAAAGGCGAATAATAGCTTCTCATTAAGAGAATTATAGCTATCTAGCCAAGAAAGGAGCCGTAAGGCTCCTTTTTTTTTGCTTATTTTTCCGATAGGTCTATAATTTCTAAAAAGAAAACCAACGAGGGTAACTATGACTAAGTCTGAATTGATTGAGAGACTGTGCGCTGAGCAAACGCATCTTTCTGCAAAAGAAATTGAAGACGCTGTAAAAGACATTTTAGAGCATATGGCTTCAACACTAGAAAGTGGTGATCGAATCGAAATTCGCGGTTTTGGCAGCTTTTCTCTGCATTATCGTGAGCCTCGTGTTGGACGTAACCCAAAGACTGGTGACAAGGTTGAGTTAGAAGGTAAATACGTTCCTCACTTCAAACCAGGTAAAGAGCTGCGTGAACGAGTAAACTCAGGAATGTAGCCTACTTATCGGAATTAAGAAAAGCGGCATACTATAATGTATGCCGCTTTTTTATGACCATAATATGGTGGTCTGATTAGTAATTTTCCTGCATAATCGTACAGCTAACCAACCAATGAGTGATGAACTATGAAAATTATAAAAATAGTCGCCGTTATCGCACTTTTCCTAATTGCACTGGCTTTAGGCTCTCAAAACCAAACAACTGTGAATTTCAACTATCTGCTAGCGCAAGGTGACTTCCACCTATCAAGTTTATTAGGTGTTGTATTCGTTTCAGGCTTCGCCCTTGCTTGGTTAGTCTTTGGTAATATGCACATGCGGTCTCAGCTAAAAATTCATCGCTTGAAGAAGCAACTCAATAAGCAATCAAAGCAGGTCGCTGCTGATACTAAAGCTTAAAGGCTATATTTGATGTTAGAGTTACTGTTCTTACTTTTGCCCATCGCAGCCGCTTATGGCTGGTATATGGGTAATCGTAATGCTCAGCAAGAAAAACAAAAGCAATCACACCAGATCTCCCGTCAATACGTGACGGGTTTGAACCTATTACTGTCAGACCAATCTGACAAAGCGGTTGATCACTTCATTGAGCTGCTTCAAGTAGACAATGAAACCATCGATACTCACTTGGCTTTGGGCAACTTGTTCCGCTCAAGAGGCGAAGTCGACCGCGCTATTCGTATTCACCAAAATCTCATCTCTCGTTCGGGGCTTACCCTCGATCAGAAAAATCTCGCACTGCAACAATTAGCTAAGGACTACATGGTCTCTGGCTTCCTTGATCGCGCTGAAAAAATCTTTGAACAACTTGTAGAAGAACCTGACCATAAAGAGGGCGCTTTACAGCAGTTGGTGGCTATTTATCAGCAGACCCGTGAGTGGAACAAGGCTATCCATTACGGAAATATCTTAGTTAAGCTCGGCAAGAAAAAAATGAAGATGCGTGCCACAGTCGCGCATTTCTGGTGTGAGCTTGCAATGCAAGAACAAGCCGATGGTAATCGTTCTAAAGCGCTTCAGCATTTTAAGAAGGCGCTTTCTGAAGACCCTAAATGTGTTCGCGCAAGTATCGCACTAGGGAAGTTCCACTTAGCGAACGAAGATTACCAAAAGACAATTGATTGTCTTGAATCGGTACTTGAACAAGATATCGATTTTATCAGTGAGGTGTTGCCAACCCTTGCTGAGTGTTACCACAAGCTTGGACAAGAAGCTCAATTGGTCGAGTTCCTCAAAGCGTGTATTCAGAAGAAAGCCGGTGTATCTGCCGAACTGATGCTGGCGCAATTGGTTGCTCACCATGAAGATGTAGGCTCTGCTCAAGAGTTACTGACAAAGCAGCTTGTTAAAAATCCAACCATGAAAGGTTTTTATCGATTAATCGATTACCACCTAGCGGAAGCAGAAGAAGGCCGAGCAAAAGACAGCTTAACCACACTTCAATCTATGGTTGGTGAACAGCTTAAGGTTAAGCCTCATTACCGTTGTCGTCAGTGTGGTTTCTCGACACACTCTTTGTATTGGCACTGCCCTTCATGTAAAGGGTGGGGGACGATCAAGCCTATTCGTGGACTTGATGGTGAATAGATTTGTGGTCACTTTAAGACCAAATTATTAATTGCAGCTTTCGGGCTGCATTTTTATGACTGTTATTTATCACCTGCTTAGGTGATTAGAAATTTTTAGAAAGTTAACTGCGTTAGGAGATGAAATGAACGACCAAAAAATCATTGTAGCCTTGGATTATGATAATCAAGCGGATGCGTTAGCCTTTGTCGATCGAATTGACCCAGCATCTTGCCGCCTAAAAGTGGGCAAAGAGATGTTTACCCTGTTTGGCCCTGAATTTGTTCGTGAATTACATAAGCGTGGTTTCTCAGTATTTTTAGACCTTAAATTTCACGACATCCCGAACACATGTTCAAAAGCAGTCCGTGCTGCCGCTGAACTGGGTGTTTGGATGGTGAACGTACACGCAAGTGGCGGTGAGCGTATGATGACGGCTTCTCGCGAAATCTTAGAACCTTATGGCAAAGATCGTCCACTGTTAATCGGTGTAACGGTACTCACCAGTATGGAGCAATCTGACTTAGCGGGTATCGGTCTGGATCTTGAACCACAACAACAAGTGATGCGCTTGGCTTCTCTAACGAAAAACTCTGGCTTAGACGGTGTTGTATGTTCTGCACAAGAGGCTTCTTTGCTTAAAGGTGCACTTGGTCAAGAGTTCAAGCTAGTTACTCCAGGTATTCGTCCTGTCGGCGCAGATGTGGGTGACCAGAAGCGCATCATGACGCCTTCTAAAGCGATTGAATCAGGTTCAGACTACCTTGTTATTGGTCGTCCGATTACGCAAGCGATAGACCCTGCTGCTGTACTTGCAGAGATCAACGGTACGCTTGCTTAAGTCTATATTTGGATTGAGATATAAATAAAGAAGGCCAGCAAATTGCTGGCCTTAATTTTTTAGTCTGGATTAGTCTAAACTGGACTGAATGTTCTGTGTGGAGCTTAAACCGGAGCGCCACTATGGAATTTGAAGTCGTTGTCATCTGAAGTGATAAGATCAGCTTCTACTTGAGCAAAATGCGCAATACGCTCTGAAATATCTTTCCCTGCGATCTGCTCTGCTAGCTCAAGGTAGTCTTGGTAGTGGCGAGCTTCTGAGCGAAGTAGAGACACGTAAAACTTCTCCATGTCTTCTTCCAAGAAAGGAGCCAATTTAGCGAAGCGCTCACAAGAGCGAGCTTCAATAAACGCACCGATGATAAGCTTATCAACCAGAGCATCAGGCTCGTAAGTCTTAACTTGTTTGATCAAGCCCTTAGCATAACGACCCGCCTCGATTGGCTGGTAAGTCACGCCTTTCTTCTCCATCAACTCCATGACTTGGTAGAAGTGATGCAGCTCTTCTTTGATCAGTAAAACCATCTTATCGATTAGGTCAGCACCGTAATTACAGCCTTCTTTCGCTGTGATTTGCTTGGATACGTTGCTTTTACCACGCAGAGACTCTAAGTCTCCGATACGACGGTAAGCAAATTGCTCGTATGGCAAAATCCATTCATTCAGTTGCTTCGCGCTTTCTTTATCGACGGCGTACTTGCGAATAAGGAATAAAGCACTCTGTGCCGCCTTAAGTTCACACAGCATGTGATCGCGTAGAATGATGTGAAGATTTTCTGGCTTTTTGGCTTCATCTATCCATGAATCTGGCGTTTCGGCTTTAAGAAAAGAGTGGATTGGAGCGAGTAATTCTTGATACATGGTCAGGGAAAGTTTGTTGATAATGCGGGGATTTTATCACAGCTCAAGAGATCTCCCTATACAGAGAAAGGAAATTCAACAGCTACAAAAAAGGCCGCCTATTTAATGTAAATAAGGCGGCCTTTAAGTGTTGAGTTAGACTGTTACCATTTCTTCTTCTGACCGAAGAGGGCATCCATATCGTCTTCTCGTTCTTTAGATTCCATCTGCTGCAAATCTTGAGCGTTTTTGTCTTGGCGTTTCTGGTCAAGCTCGTTAAGCATCTGTTGAAGCTTTTCTTTGGCTTGATTAGAGTACGAGTCGTTCTTAGTCGCCAAAGCATCAATACCTTTGCGTAATAGCTGAATCGCTGTTCCCGGTTGTCCGCGAGAAATCGAATCGTTTGCACGTTTGATAACATTTTCAATGTTAATACGGATTTGAATTGTTTCTAGGCGAGCATTTTCAACCACATAAGCTTGAGTCTCGAAACGGCCTTTATTGTGCTCGTTGCGCACCGTATCACGCAGGCGTTTAACTAACTTAAGCATCATGATCGCTTGCTTGTCACTACTTGGTACGCGGAAAGCGGTACTCTCGCCACCTTTGTAGTTCTCTTTTAGCTGAGTGATTTGTTGTTTTACGCTTTCAATGCGTTGGGCAAGCTGCTTATTTTTTGGATCGAGTTGATACATGTTTTCTAATGCATCAAGAATTCGATTGTTTAAGCATACAAGAAGATCTTGGCTAAACGGCATGTGATGAGCGTTGCCAATCAGTTCTTCTGTACCGTCAATAATGGTTAGATAACGAGAAGCTTCCTGTTTCTTCGCTGTTTCTACCTTAACTTTATATTGAAGCATGATGTTGTAGCCTAAAACTAACACCAAAAGAACGGCTACTAAGACGATTATTAAACCAATATTCATATATTTGAGTCTGCTTATTATTTTCTATAGCTAACTGGAGAGGATACACGATTCCATTGTGTATCGGCACTCGTAAATTGCAATTTCTGATTATCTCTTGTTGAGCGAAATCGGCAATCAAAACTTACCAACTAATGTATGAGAATGAGGGTTGGGTTGCAAAGCGTTAGTGATATTTTTGTTTGTTAAGCTAGAAAAACTCAATTTTTCTGTCATTTTTGTGTTCGAAGCGTTATAACTATTAATTATATTACACGCGACTATAACGCTCTCTTTGCAAATAAGTTAGCACAGAAATGAGTAAAGGATTACGAGGTTAGATATGAAGTTACAGCAACTGAAGTACATTGTTGAGGTTGTAAACCATAACCTAAATGTTTCAGCTACAGCAGAGAGTTTGTACACATCTCAGCCTGGCATTAGTAAGCAAGTTAGATTACTTGAAGACGAACTAGGTATTCAGATTTTTGAGCGTAGCGGCAAGCATCTAACGCAGGTTACCCAAGCGGGTGAGGATATCATTCGTATCTCTCAAGAGATTTTGGCACGCGTTGAAAGTATTAAAGCGGTAGCGGGTGAGCACACTCATCCAGAGATGGGTACATTGAATATTTCAACGACTCATACTCAAGCTCGTTATGCACTGCCTGATGTGATTAAAGGTTTCACGGCGCGTTACCCTAAAGTATCGCTTCACATGCACCAAGGTACGCCAAGCCAAATGTCAGAAGCCGTCGCTAAAGGTACAGCGAATTTTGCGATTGCAACGGAAGCGCTACACCTTTACCAAGATGCGATTATGCTGCCTTGTTACCACTGGAATCGTTCGATCGTCGTGACCAAAGATCATCCCCTGGCACAGAAGCGTAATATCACGATCGAAGATCTTGCGGCTTACTCTCTCGTGACTTATGTATTTGGTTTCACTGGCCGTTCTGAGCTTGATACCGCGTTTAACAAAGTAGGTTTAACACCGCGTGTTGTGTTTACTGCGACCGATGCAGACGTAATCAAAACCTACGTTCGTATGGGCATTGGTGTTGGTGTAATTGCAAGTATGGCTATTGACCACGAGCAAGATACTGATTTGGTTGCGATTGATGCGAGCCATCTATTTGGTGCGAGCACAACCAGCATTGGTTTTAGAAAAGGCACCTTCTTGCGTTCTTACATGTTTGATTTCATGGAGCGTTTTGCACCGCACTTAACTCGCCCTGTGGTTGAGCAAGCTATTTCTTTGAAATCGAACGAAGAGATCGAAGAGATGTTTAAAGATATCGAACTGCCAGTTCGTTAATCTCATCGTGTAAATTTTGATTCTTATTCGGCCTGTATTTACAGGCCGTTTTTCTTTTGGGCTTTTAGTTTTCGTTTTCTTTATCGGGCCTTTCCATTTCGACCTCTTACCCCTACAATCCACGCATCATAGGGGGAAGCATGCATTCACGATTTAAAATACTCGATTCATTTTTGCTAGAGCACCAGATTTACTGGCGTTCAGAGCCTTTTCACCTATGCCAAACTCAACAGCAGCCGTGGAAAGAGGTCAATCGTCCACTCGTTGATTGGTTAGAAAGCTTAGATAATGAAAGCATTCAAACCTTAAAAGAGCAGCCTCAGCTTTTGATTGAGGAACTGACTCGTTTCCTACCTGAATTAGAAACTGCTACCCAAAACATCCAGTTCGATAACACTGCTTTGGTTGGTTTAGACCTCCCACGTGGTACTGCTGATGGTATTCCTGGCCGAAAGCTACATCAAATTGTCGCAATGGGCGAGGCTGCATTATGCCATCACCATGGCAAAGAGTGGCTCGAGTGGTGTTCTGGTAAAGGCTTTCTTGGTCGAATCCTATCTCAGCAATCGGATCAAAAAGTCACTAGCTTTGAATGGCAGCAATCGTTATGCGAAAGCGGACAAAAGATTGCGGATGACCAGAAGTTAGCGATGGATTTTGTTCAAGGAGATGCGTTTTCAGACAAGGCCGATGACGTGTTTAATTCGTACCAACATGCCGTGGCCCTTCATGCTTGTGGTGATCTTCATGTTGAGCTAGTTAAAAAGTCAGTGTCACATGGGCTACCAGCGGTCACTATTTCTCCTTGTTGTTATCATCTTATTCGAGACGAAAACTATCAAGCGATGTCTTCTATCGCGAAAAGCTCTGCATTAACGTTAAGTAAGAGCGACTTGAGAATCCCGCTTCAAGAAACCGTTACTGGTGGTGAAAGAGTAAAAAGACATCGTCAACTAGAGATGAGCTATCGTCTAGGCTTCAGCCAGTTGCTTAAGGCTGAACTTAACATTGACGAATACATTCCTGTACCGAGCATCAAAAAATCAGAGTTAGCTGAGGGTTTTGAATCTTTCTGCCGTTGGGCATCTGAAGTGAAAGAGCTATCGCTGGGCTCAGATATTGATTTTGACTCTTATTTGATTCAAGGCGAAGCGCTTTTCTGGGAAATGGAAAAGCTGAGTTTGGTTCAACAAGTCTTTAGACGACCATTAGAGATATGGCTGGCTTTAGATCGCGCTATCTATCTGCAAGAGCAAGGTTATGAAGCTACGATTGAAGAGTTCTGTGAACGCAGTATTACGCCAAGAAATCTATTGATTCATGGGGTTAAAATCGAGCGCTAGTGGTAAACCGTACTGTTACGTGTTTTTACGAACTAAATCCATTAATGCAAAAAAGCCAGCGCGACATAATGTCGTACTGGCTTTTTGTTTAATGTGTATGAGTTAACTGAACGCTTCAACGAGAAGATTATTGCGTTCAGTTAGTCATTACATCATTAGTTAAACATTGCGATTGCTTCTGCTGGGTCTACGTATTCAAGGTCAAAGCTTTCTGCAACTTCTTTACAAGTTACTTTACCGTGAATAACGTTTAGACCTTCTAGGAAGCCTTCATCAGATAGAAGTGCTTCGCGGTAGCCTTTGTTCGCTAGCTTAACAATGTAAGGAAGTGTTGCATTGTTTAGTGCGTAAGTTGAAGTACGAGCAACAGCGCCAGGCATGTTTGCAACACAGTAGTGAACTACGTCATCAACAATGTAAGTTGGGTCTGCGTGAGTGGTTGCGTGAGAAGTCTCGAAACAACCGCCTTGGTCGATTGCAACATCAACAACTGCTGAACCTGGCTTCATCTTAGCGATGTGCTCTTTTGTAACCAATTTTGGAGCTGCTGCGCCAGGAATTAGTACTGCACCAATTACTAGGTCTGCTTCTAGAACATGCTTCTCAATGGCGTCTTCAGTAGAATAAACCACTTTTGCGCGACCTTGGAATTCTTCATCAAGTCGACGCAGTGTATCTACGTTACGGTCAAGAATTGTAACATCAGCGCGAAGGCCTACAGCCATACGTGCTGCGTTAGCACCTACAACACCGCCACCAACAACAACAACTTTTGCTGGTTCAACACCTGGAACGCCACCAAGAAGAAGACCACAACCACCGTTAGATTTCTCTAATGTTTGTGCACCTGCTTGAATAGACATACGACCAGCTACTTCAGACATTGGTGCTAATAGTGGCAAGCGACCCATATTATCTGTTACAGTCTCATAGGCTACGCAGACAGCTTTGCTCTTGATAAGCTCTTCAGTTTGTGGAAAATCTGGTGCAAGGTGTAAATAGGTAAATAATATTTGCCCTTCGCGAAGCATAGCTCGCTCGACAGCTTGAGGTTCTTTAACCTTTACAATCATCTCTGCTTTCGCGAAAACGTCAGCAGCAGTAGGAAGAATGGATGCGCCTACAGCGATGTAATCATCGTCTGAAAAACCGATACCAGTACCGGCATTGGTTTCTACAAAAACTTGGTGGCCGTGTGAGATTAGTTCTCTCACGCTAGCTGGGGTCATACCAACGCGGTATTCGTGGTTCTTGATTTCCTTAGGTACGCCAATGATCATCCTGACTCCTCATTTTATTTTGGTTGTTTTATCTATGTGTAGGGTAATTCTGTCGAATTAATATCTAGTATAGATAGGTTTAGATAAAATTTGATACTGAATATTAAAAAGTTGTAGTATATTTTTTTGCAAGGAAGTAATAAGGTGGAATAAAAAATGGCAGACAATTATAAGAAGCCGTCCAAGGAACTAGATCGTATTGACCGCAACATTCTTAATGAGTTGCAAAAAGACGGTCGTATCTCAAACGTTGAACTCTCAAAACGAGTAGGACTTTCTCCAACTCCATGTCTTGAACGTGTTCGTCGTTTAGAACGTCAAGGTTACATTACTGGGTACACAGCGTTGCTGAACCCACAGTACCTTGATGCTTCACTTTTAGTGTTTGTTGAAATTACGTTGAACCGTGGTGCGCCAGATGTGTTCGAACAATTCAACACAGCTGTGCAGAAACTGGATGACATCCAAGAGTGTCATTTAGTGTCGGGTGATTTTGACTATCTTCTAAAAACACGTGTATCTGATATGGGTGCTTACCGTAAGCTACTGGGTGATACGTTACTTCGTCTACCGGGCGTAAACGACACTCGAACTTACGTAGTAATGGAAGAAGTGAAACAAACCAATCAACTTGTGATTAAAACTCGTTAGTCACAATTGGTGAAATGAAAGAAAGCGGACATTTGTTCCGCTTTCTTGCTTTCTGGAATTGGGTTTTTCTGTTTGATATGGTTAAATCAACAGTAGTTTCATTGAAACGAGCGGCTTTGGCCGCTCGAGATGTTTTTATCCCGTTTAATTATTAAGTTGGTTTATGTTCAAGCAGAGCAGTAATAAAGTAGAAACAATCATTAAAACGAGTGAAGAGCCTCAGTCTCCTCGTTTGAGTGGTTCTCAACGTCTCAAAGAGTGCAGTCTGATTCTCGGTGTTCTCTTCTCTATTCTACTTGCCGTTGCGTTATTAACTTTTAGTCCTGCAGACCCATCATGGTCGCAAACGGCGTGGGGTGGTGACATTCAAAATGCGGGTGGCTACCTAGGTGCTTGGTTGGCGGATACGCTTTTCTTCGTATTTGGCTCTTTGGCTTACCCTCTGCCTATCTTAGTGACGGTTGCTGCGTGGGTTTTATTCCGCAAACGTAATGAAGACGAGCAGATCGACTTCATGCTGTGGGGCACTCGCTTACTTGGCCTGACTATCCTAATTCTTACGAGTTGTGGTTTAGCGGATATCAACTTTGACGACATCTGGTACTTTTCATCCGGTGGCGTGGTAGGTGACGTTTTAACAAGCCTTGCACTTCCAACGTTGAATGTTCTTGGTAGTACGCTGGTTCTTCTTTTCTTATGGGGTGCTGGTTTCACTCTATTAACCGGTATCTCTTGGCTAAGCATTGTGGAATGGTTGGGTGAATGTGCCATCAAATTTTTCACGTCTACTGTTAATAAGGCTCGTGGCCAAGACCAAGAGCTGCTTGAGCCTCAATTAAGAGAATCAGCAGACCGCGATTTAATCGAAGAACGTCATCAGCAGTATCAAGCGCCAACTTACCGCGATGTTCCTGCTATAGAAGGCAACAAAGAATCAACAGAGCATGATCCGCTAGATCCTGCGATGAGTTTTTCTGCGACCAATGAGTCGGCAGACGTGGCGACAAATGCGCGAGACAATGCTGCATCGCCGAAGCGTCATTACAATATTCATATGCCTGTCGATGCTCCTGCGAAACAAGAAGCTCCTGTTCATGAAGAACCTCAGGTTCAGCCTCAAGCGGTAATTGAGTCAGAGCAAACGATCCCTGCAGCAGCTGTTTACCAAGCGCCAGAAGAACCGCTAGAAGAAGGTATTGAGCGCTCTAAACAGTTGAATGCAACGATAGAGCAGCTAGAAAATGCGGCCATGTATGAAGATGACCTAGCAGAACAAGATCAGGTTGACGCGCATGATTCTCAGGTTGCTTACCAACAATACATGCAGAACGAACAACCAGAAGTTGGCCCTGCTCATGCTGATCTTAGAAGTGCTGAACCAGAATTAGATAGCTCACCACAAGTAAATGGCGAATTTGGTTCTGAAGATGTTCAACCTGAATCTTTATACGCTTCACCTATGGGCGAGCCAGAAGCAACCGTGGAAGACGATTTCTCTGCACAACCTTCACCGTTTGATGTTACGGAAGAGCAAAGCTACCAACAGGGCTCAGAGCTTGAATCAGAACAGCCAACAGCACAAAACCTAGAGCCAACTGTTGATCTTCCTTGGGAAGAAGTAACGGAAGAAGAACCTGCGCATCAAGATCAAGATGTCGCCGCATTCCAAAGCATTGTTTCTGAAGCCCAAGCGAATATGGCAGCGGCGCAGAATCCGTTCTTGGTTCAACAAGATGTTAATTTACCTAAGCCTGCTGAGCCATTACCCACGCTTGAATTGTTATTCCACCCTGAAAAGCGTGAAACCTTTATTGACCGTGATGCGCTAGAGGCAATTGCTCGTCTTGTTGAATCTAAGCTAGCGGACTACAAGATCAAAGCAGACGTTGTCGACATTTTCCCAGGTCCAGTAATCACTCGATTCGAACTTGATCTGGCTCCAGGTGTGAAAGTAAGCCGTATTTCTGGTCTTTCTATGGACTTAGCGCGTTCACTCTCTGCATTGGCAGTACGTGTCGTAGAAGTGATTCCGGGTAAGCCTTATGTTGGCTTAGAACTGCCTAACATGAGCCGCCAAACGGTATTCTTCTCAGATGTGGTTGCTAGCCCTCAGTTCCAAGAAGCAAAATCGCCAACAACAGTGGTCCTAGGACAAGATATCGCAGGTGAAGCCGTTATTGCTGACCTATCGAAAATGCCTCACGTTCTGGTTGCGGGTACAACCGGTTCTGGTAAGTCGGTAGGTGTGAACGTAATGATTCTGAGTATGCTTTACAAAGCATCACCGGAAGATGTTCGATTCATCATGATCGACCCGAAAATGCTTGAGCTATCGGTTTATGAGGGTATTCCTCATCTATTGTCTGAAGTGGTAACCGACATGAAAGATGCGTCGAACGCCCTTCGTTGGTGTGTTGGCGAGATGGAACGACGTTATAAGCTGATGTCAGCATTAGGCGTTCGTAACATTAAAGGTTACAACGATAAGCTTAAGATGGCAGCGGAAGCGGGTCACCCAATTCACGATCCACTGTGGAAGCCGGGCGACAGCATGGACCCAGAAGCGCCATTGCTTGAGAAGCTGCCTTACATTGTGGTTATCGTTGATGAATTTGCCGACCTAATCATGGTGGTTGGTAAGAAGGTTGAAGAACTGATTGCACGTTTGGCACAAAAAGCACGTGCGGCGGGTGTTCACTTGATCCTAGCGACGCAACGTCCATCAGTGGATGTTATTACTGGTCTTATCAAAGCGAACATTCCAACCCGTGTTGCCTTTACGGTATCAACCAAAACGGATTCACGAACTATCCTTGATCAAGGTGGTGCGGAATCACTATTGGGTATGGGTGATATGCTTTACTTGCCTCCTGGTTCTAGCCATACAACTCGTGTTCACGGTGCCTTTGCATCTGATGACGATGTACACGCAGTCGTGAATAACTGGAAAGCGCGTGGTAAGCCAAACTATATTGATGAAATCACCAACGGCGAACAAACTCCAGAAACCTTGCTTCCGGGTGAGAAGATGGAAGGTGATGAAGAGGTCGATCCTCTGTTTGATCAGGTGGTAGAACACGTTGTTCATTCACGTCGTGGCTCAGTTTCAGGTGTACAGCGTCGATTCAAGATTGGCTACAACCGTGCTGCACGTATTGTCGAGCAACTTGAAGCTCAAGGTATCGTAAGTGCTCCAGGTCATAACGGTAACCGAGAAGTCTTAGCACCAGCGCCACCAAAAGATTAGTTCCGGTAGGAACTCATAACTATTCAGTCGGTCAAATCGAAAATATGACCGACTTATGTTCTAACAGGATTATTGATGAAAAAAGTATTCGCACTTTTATTTATGAGCTTCTCAGTGTTTGCTTCTCCGAAAGAAGAGTTGAGTAGCCGCTTGGCATTAAACGCAGGCTTCAGCGCTGACTTTAAACAAGTCGTGACCAGCCCTGATGGTGATGTTGTTATGGAAGGTGAGGGCACGGTAGAGATTGCACGCCCAAGCCTGTTCCGCTGGGAGACCACGTTCCCTGATGAAAACTTGTTGGTATCTGATGGCCAAAGCTTGTGGTACTACAGCCCGTTCATTGAGCAAGTGAGCATTTATTGGCAAGAGCAAGCGACATCACAGACACCTTTTGTCCTGCTTACACGTAACCAAGAAAGTGATTGGGATAATTATAATGTGGCGCAAACGGGTAACCAATTCACGCTAACGCCAACTGCTGTCGATTCTAATCAGGGTGACTTCCAGATTAATATCACCGAAAAGGGCATTGTTCAGGGCTTTAATGTGATTGAACAAGACGGTCAAAAAGGTGAGTTTACCTTTAGCAATGTTGATTTGGGTAAACCTGCAGCAGACCGCTTTACTTTTGTGGCACCGGAAGGTGTCGAGGTCGACGACCAAAGAAACTGATCTAAACAAGCAGATCGTTTGGTAGTACGTCGATAGGCATTAATGCCATCAACGAATCAAGAGATTGCAATTGAGTAATTACAGCTTAGATTTTGCGGGGGACGAAGATTTTCGTCCCCTTGCTGCTCGTATGAGACCGGAAACTGTCGAACAGTACATCGGTCAGCAGCATATATTAGGCCCAGGTAAACCACTTCGCAGAGCGTTGGAAGCGGGCCATATCCACTCGATGATTTTGTGGGGGCCTCCGGGCACCGGTAAAACGACGTTAGCCGAAGTTGCAGCAAACTATGCGAATGCTGAAGTGGAACGTGTATCGGCGGTAACCTCGGGCGTAAAAGACATTCGTATTGCAATTGAAAAAGCGCGCGAGAACAAGCAAGCAGGGCGCAGAACCATCCTGTTTGTGGACGAAGTCCATCGCTTTAACAAAAGTCAGCAAGATGCTTTTCTGCCTCATATCGAAGATGGCACCGTGACCTTTATTGGTGCGACGACAGAAAACCCATCTTTTGAACTGAACAACGCTTTGTTGTCACGTGCGCGTGTCTACAAACTGACGTCCCTGAACACAGATGATATTTCTCTTGTCATTCGCCAAGCGATTGAAGATAAGCAACGTGGGTTAGGTGATGTGCCTGTTGATTTTGCTGATAATGTTTTAGATCGCCTTGCAGAACTGGTTAACGGCGACGCGCGTATGTCGCTTAACTACCTTGAACTGCTGTATGACATGGCAGAAGACAACGATAAAGGCGAGAAAGCGATAACCTTGCAGTTGTTGGCTGAAGTGGCTGGTGAGAAAGTCGCTCGTTTCGATAACAAGGGTGATATTTGGTACGACCTAATCTCCGCGGTTCATAAGTCAATTCGTGGCTCAAACCCTGATGCGGCCTTGTACTGGTCAGCACGAATGATTGCGGCGGGTTGTGATCCTTTGTATATCGTTAGACGCTTGCTGGCGATTGCTTCTGAAGATATTGGCAACGCTGACCCTCGTGCCATGCAGGTTGCGATGTCGGCGTGGGATTGCTTCACTCGCATTGGCCCAGCCGAAGGGGAGCGTGCGATTGCGCAGGCGGTTGTTTATCTTGCATGTGCACCAAAGAGTAACGCCGTTTACACCGCTTGGAAGCAAGCGTTAACAGATGCTCACAATCTTCCTGAATATGAAGTCCCGCATCATTTGCGAAATGCACCGACAACTTTGATGAAGGACATGGGCTACGGGCAAGAATACCGTTATGCTCATGACGAACCAGGAGCCTACGCGGCGGGTGAAAAATATCTGCCTCCTGAAATGGAAGAGAAGCAATACTATTTCCCAACAAAACGAGGCTTAGAGACCAAAATTGGCGAGAAGCTAGATTATCTGGCGGATTTGGACGCAAAAAGCCCACAAAAACGCTATGAAAAGTAGTCTTTTTTGGATATCGTTACCTAGTCATAAAATTTCAATTAAATCGTTATAAATTGGTCGAAATAACACCAGTTTTAGGGGTTTAGCAGTGATTCAGTAGCAAGCTACTGAATATTCAAATAACTAAAGCATAGGATTAGCAATGCTGGATTCTAAATTACTTCGAGCTGAGCTGGATGAAACAGCGGCAAAATTAGCACGTCGAGGCTTCACCCTTGATGTAGAGACAATTCGTGAACTTGAAGAAAAACGTAAGTCCCTTCAGATGAAAACTGAAGAGCTACAAGCGTTACGTAACTCTCGATCGAAGTCCATTGGTCAAGCGAAAGCAAAAGGCGACCATGAAGAAGCTGAGCGTATCCTTGCAGAAGTAGGCAACTTAGGCGCAGAACTAGACCAAGCTAAAGTAGCATTGGCTGATCTTCAATCTGAGCTAGAAACGATCACAATGTCTATTCCTAACCTACCTGATGCAGAAGTGCCAGATGGTAAAGATGAAGACGATAACGTAGAAGTTTCTCGTTGGGGTCAACCTAAGACTTACGACTTTGAAGTGAAAGATCACGTCGATCTTGGCGAAATGTCTGGCGGTCTTGATTTTGCTAGCGCAGTTAAAATCTCGGGTTCTCGTTTCATCGTGATGAAAGGCAAATTTGCACGTCTACACCGTGCTATTGCTCAGTTCATGCTGGACCTTCACACTGATGAGCACGGCTACACAGAAATGTACGTACCGTATCTAGTGAACCACGATAGCCTTTACGGTACTGGTCAACTTCCTAAGTTCGGCGAAGACTTGTTCCACACAAGCCCGCTAACTGAGCAAGTAAGTGACGTACCTCTTAAGACTCTATCGCTTATCCCTACTGCGGAAGTACCGGTAACGAACATGGTTCGTGACACGATCACTGATGAAGCTGAACTGCCACTTAAGATGACAGCTCACACGCCGTGTTTCCGTTCTGAAGCGGGTTCTTATGGTCGTGACACTCGTGGTCTTATCCGTATGCACCAATTCGATAAAGTTGAATTAGTACAAATCACTAAGCCAGAAGACTCAATGGCAGCGCTTGAAGAGCTAACTGGCCACGCTGAGAAAGTACTTCAACTTCTAGAGCTTCCTTACCGTAAAGTGATTCTATGTACAGGTGACATGGGCTTCGGTTCTGCGAAAACTTACGACTTAGAAGTATGGGTTCCAGCACAAGAGACTTACCGTGAGATTTCTTCTTGTTCAAACATGTGGGATTTCCAAGCGCGTCGTATGCAAGCTCGTTTCCGTCGTAAAGGCGAGAAAAAACCTGAACTTGTACACACACTAAACGGTTCTGGTCTTGCTGTTGGTCGTACTATGGTTGCTATCCTTGAGAACAACCAAGAAGCAGATGGCCGTATTGCTATCCCAGAAGTACTTCAACCATACATGGGCGGCGTAACGCACATCGGTTAATTAGATTGATTAAGCATTAGGTTACTTATAAAACCCAGCCAACAGGCTGGGTTTTTTATTGCCTATAGAATAGTGCAGTGGCGAGAAATAAATAATTTTTGTTACCTATGTGTAATAGTGTTTTATTGATTTTGATAATTATTACAATCCTTAAATGTGGCTATAATATGCTCTTACCGCGGTAGGTATAGATTTTCTCGTTCAAATACTGAGGAGGGCTTATGGCCGTAGGATGGGCAGGTGACGATAGTGTCAGCCAGCAAATACAAAATACCATTGATGATGAGATCTCTCGTGTAAGAGGAAACCTTCGAGGTGGTGAGGGTTTGCGTTATTGTGATGAGTGTGGTGATGAGATTCCGGAACAAAGACGACGCGCGATCAAAGGCGTTCGTTTGTGTATAGAATGTCAGTCAATATTAGAGCATGACGCACATCGACATTCATTGTTTAACCGTCGAGCAAGTAAAGATAGCCAATTACGTTAAACTGACGGTTACCTTCAAGCAGTTAAGGCCTTACTTTTATGTAAGGCCTTTTAGTTTAATTAAATGATTTATTAATGAAGATATATAGAAATAATCGTCGCTCTTGTTTAGAGCAATAAACGCCTTATTTAAAGCAATGAGTATTTTGTAATGCAGTGTCGATAGCAGCGACCAATTGCTCAATATGTTGTGGTTTGATAATAAACGGAGGCATCATATAAATTAGCTTACCAAACGGACGGACCCAAACGCCTTGCTCTACAAAGTGAGCTTGGATGGTTTCCATATCGACAGGTGTGTGGGTTTCAACGACGCCAATCGCGCCCAACCAGCGAACGTCTTTGACAAGATCATGCTCTCGCAACGGTGGTAGCAACTCAGAGAAAAGCTGTTCGATCTGTTGAGTTTGATTTTTCCAATGACCTTGCTCGATGATGGATAAACTTGCCGCACCGACTGCGCAAGCTAATGGGTTACCCATGAATGTTGGCCCGTGCATAAAGCAGCCCGCTTCACCGCCACATACCGTGTCAGCAACTTCTTTACTCGCCAGCGTCGCTGACAATGTCATATAACCACCAGTTAAAGCCTTGCCTACGCATAAGATGTCCGGTTGAACATCGGCATGCTCACAAGCGAATAGTTTCCCTGTACGGCCAAACCCGGTCGCAATCTCATCCAAGATCAGCAATACGTTGAATTCATCACACAGTAAGCGAACTTGTTTTAGGAACTCAGGGTGGTAGATGCGCATGCCACCAGCCCCTTGAACGATTGGCTCTAAGATCACCGCTGCGACTTCTTGATGGTGTGCTGCCAGCTTTTCTCGAAAACTATCGATGTCACTTGAGTTCCACTCATCCCAAAAGCCTGTTTTTGGCGAATCAGCGAAAATATGTTCCGGCAAAAAGCCTTTGTAGAGGCTGTGCATCGAATTGTCAGGGTCGGTCACTGACATCGCCGCAAAGGTATCACCGTGGTAGCCATCTCTTAGTGTGAGGAACTTTGAACGAGGTTGTCCTTTAGCGTGCCAATATTGCAATGCCATCTTGAGGCTAACCTCTACGGCAACTGAACCTGAATCGGCCAAAAATACATGCTCAAGATTACTTGGCGCGAGATTCAAAAGCTTCTTACATAGATCGATAGCGGGCTGGTGGGTGATGCCACCAAACATAACGTGTGAAACCTTATCGATTTGACTATGAGCTGCAGCGTTTAGCTCTGGATGATTGTAGCCGTGGATGGTTGACCACCAAGATGACATACCATCAATAATTCGTTTTCCGCCTTCTAATTCTAGGTAAACACCGTCTGCGTTGGTGACTGGGTAGCAGGTCAGAGGTGTTAACGTTGATGTGTAGGGATGCCAGATATGCTGGCGATCAAAGGCGAGATCCATAGTAACTTCCATTCTTGGTGTGATTAAAAAATAACCAGATGTAAACTTTTGATATTATCAATGTGTTGACAGTCTAAAGCTTGTCGGTAGACTAGCCAAGCATAAATGCAATCTCTATTGATAGAGATGAAACATCAAATAATAAAAAAGGATCGACACGTGGAAGTTCGTCATGACTGGACAGTTGCTGAAGTAACAGCACTGCTTGAAAAACCGTTTATGGATTTAATGTTTGAAGCTCAAGTGGTTCATAGACAGTACCAAGAGCACAACCACGTGCAGGTGAGTACGCTTCTATCGATTAAGACTGGTGCTTGTCCTGAAGACTGTAAGTATTGTCCTCAAAGTGCTCACTACCGAACGGATGTCGACAAAGAACGCCTAATGGAAGTAGAGCGTGTTTTGGATGCGGCGCAAAAAGCCAAGAACGCGGGCTCGACTCGTTTCTGTATGGGCGCGGCGTGGAAAAACCCGAAAGAACGCGATATGCCTCACTTGACTGATATGATCAAAGGTGTGAAAGGTATGGGTCTAGAAACCTGTATGACACTAGGCATGTTAACCCCTGATCAAGCTGGCGAGTTAGCGGATGCAGGCTTGGATTACTACAACCATAACCTTGATACGTCTCCCGAGTTTTACGGCAGCATCATCACCACTCGTACTTACCAAGATCGTTTAGATACGCTATCTCACGTACGTGATGCCGGTATGAAGATCTGTTCTGGTGGCATTATTGGTATGGGCGAAAGTACCAATGACCGTGCAGGCCTGCTGGTAGAGCTAGCGAACCTTCCGGTACACCCTGAGAGTGTGCCAATCAACATGCTCGTGAAAGTGAAAGGCACACCGATGGAAAACGTCGATGATGTTGAATCTTTTGACTTCATTAAGTTGATTGCGATTGCTCGTATCATGATGCCAATGTCAGCGGTTCGTCTATCTGCAGGTCGCGAGAATATGAATGAACAGATGCAGGCGATGTGCTTCATGGCTGGCGCGAACTCTATCTTCTACGGTTGTAAGCTACTGACTACGCCAAACCCAGATGAAGACACGGACATGCAGCTGTTTAAGAAGTTAGGCATCAACAGCCAACAAGTGGCTCAGAAGCCTGATGAAATTCAAGAAAACGAACTGTTAGATCAAGTAGTGGAGCGCGTTGCTGCTCGTCCAACGAAAGATGACATGTTCTACGATGCCACTGTTTAAATCCCGTATCAAAGATGCCCTTGTTCAACGCCGTGAGCAGGGGCTAACTCGTCAACTTAAAGTGCTCGAAAACAGTAATGGTCCTTTGCTTAATTGCGAAGGTTCTCGCTTTATTAATTTTTCGAGTAATGATTACCTAGGCTTGGCGAACGACCCTGAATTGGTAGAGGCGTGGCAAGCGGGGCTTTCCCTTTATGGTGCTGGCAGTGCGGCATCGCCATTGGTCACGGGTTTTAGTCCTGCTCATAGAAATTTAGAAGCTCAGCTGTGTGAATGGTTGGGCTTTGAACGTGCGATTCTCTTTAGTTCTGGTTTCAGTGCGAACCAAGCCTTGTTGTTTTCTCTACTCGAAAAAGACGACTCTCTGCTGCAAGACAAGCTTAATCACGCCTCTTTGATGGAAGCGGGGATGCTTTCTCATGCAACCATGAAACGCTTTAAACACAACGACACGCAGCATCTAGAGTCTCTATTAAGCCGATCTCTACAATCCTTGGTCGTCACTGAGGGCGTATTCAGCATGGACGGCGATCAAGCGCCTCTCAGCCAGATATCTAACCTGACTCATCAATACGACAGTTGGTTGGCGGTTGATGATGCCCACGGTATCGGCGTATTAGGTGATAAAGGAGCTGGGAGTTGCAGTGCAGCACAAATCTCCCCCGATATTTTGGTGGTGACCTTTGGCAAAGCATTTGGCGTTTCTGGTGCTGCGATTCTTTGTTCGTCAGAAGTGGGTGATTACTTAACTCAGTTTGCTCGTCATCATGTGTACTCGACGGCGATGCCACCTTCACAAGCGGTGGCTTTATCTCATGCCTGTAAGATGACTCAAACTCAAGAGTGGCGCCGAGAAAAGCTGACTGAGTTAGGGTCTCTCTATGCAGAGCAGGTGAGCGGCTTGAAAGGCTTTGTGGATACTCAGACTCCGATTAAGCCATTTGTGATCGGTGAGGCTCAGGCTGCGCTCTCCGTTGCAGAAGAATTAAAGCGCAACCAAGTTTGGGTCACTGCAATTAGGCCACCCACGGTTCCGACCGGGACGGCTCGTCTGCGTATTACATTAACCGCCAATCACACTCAAAAGCAGATTCTTCAGTTAACCCGTTCGTTACGTCAAGCAGTCGAAAGAAATGTTCAATCAAGTGAATCAAGCTTTGAATCGAATAGCGAAACTCACATCGAAATAAACAATGAGGCTCAGTAAATGTCACAAGAAGCAGTAGTGCATAATTACGTTGGCCAAGATAAGAGTGCGATTGCCGAAGCCTTTGGTAAAGCGGCAACAACCTATGACAAACACGCTGAATTTCAACGCGATGTTGGCCACCGATTACTGGATAAATTACCCAGCGATCTGTCAGGCTTTAAGGTGCTGGATCTAGGTTGTGGTACTGGCTATTTCTCCGAGCAACTTGTAAAACGAGGCGCCGAAGTGGTTTGCGCTGATCTTTCTGTTGGAATGCTAGCAACAGCAGAGAAGCGGTGTGGTGCATCTGTATCTTTATATCAACAAGCCGATGCCGAACAATTGCCGTTTGAAGATGGGTGCTTTGACATCGTTTTCTCTAGCCTTGCGTTGCAATGGTGTGACGATTTGTCGTCGCCTTTGAGAGAGATGAAGCGTGTTACAGCGGCTGGTGGGCGTGTTATTTTCTCAACTTTGCTTGATGGGTCGCTGTTTGAACTGAAAAAGTCGTGGTCCAAAATTGACGCACATCAACACGTTAACCATTTTATTACAATCAATAAGGTAAAAATTGCGTTAGCGCAATCTAGCTGTACCGTTCATCAACTAGACTTGCCCACCATCACCGTTTGGTACGACACTGCGTTTGAACTGATGCGCGACCTTAAAGGTATCGGCGCTAATCACGTAAGTGGTCGCTCACAAGGTTTAACAAGTCGTCGCATGTTGCAGCTTGTTGATCGGGAATATCGAGAGTTTAAGAACCATCAAGGTTTCTTACCAGCAACATATCAAGTTTGTTTAGGGGTTATTCAATTATGATTGATGCATTATTCATTGCAGGTACGGATACCGAAGTGGGAAAAACTGTGGTTTCAAAAGCGATTCTTCAAGCTTTGGCCGCACAAGATTTATCAACAATTGGTTACAAGCCAGTTGCTGCAGGGAGTGAAAAATCCCCTGAAGGACTACGTAATAGTGATGCACTGCATCTTCAAGAAGCGGCGACGCAAGACATTGCTTACGAAGACGTCAATCCATACGCGTTGTTGCTACCATCATCGCCTCACATCGCTGCTAAGCATGATGGTGTTGTAATTGATGAGGCGGTATTATCAGCGAAGCTAGAAGAGCATAAGAAAAACTCTGACATCGTGTTAGTTGAAGGTGCTGGTGGTTGGCGAGTCCCGGTTTCAGACGATGAATATCTTTCTAGCTGGGTTAAAAAAGAGCAACTGCCAGTGGTACTGACTGTGGGTATTAAACTTGGTTGTTTGAGCCACGCTCTATTAACGGCAGAAGCGATTCGTGCTGATGGCCTAAACCTAGTAGGTTGGGTCGCAAACCGTATCAATCCAGGTACTGAGCACTACGCAGATATTATTGCGATGCTTGAAGATAAGTTAGGTGCACCTAAGTTAGGTGAAATCCCTTACGTCCCAAAAGCGAAGTCTAAAAACATTGGTAAGTACATTGATGTGCAGCCTTTGCTTGCGCTTTAATTACCACGTTATGTACTAAATAAGAAAAGGGCTGCGATTGCAGCCCTTTTGCTATTTTAAGCCTTTAGACCTTGAGTTGATAAACAACCGGTCTTTTAATAAACAAGCTTAGAACTAATGTTCTTTAGTCAGTCCCATTAAAGCTTGCTGAGTTTCTGTGATGTTTGCTTGCGCTGCTTCTGGCGTAAGAATACCGATCTGCTTTTTCGCTTCTTCTTCAGTAATCCCTAGGTGACAGCACAGTAAATCGATAGCCATTTGAGTGTTAGTACCTTCAACCATGATCGTTCCCTTTTTGTACATGGACTAGCCAATAAATCATCTGAAGTCACTGTAAACGGATTGTTATATCGACACCATACGACTTAGGTCTAATAGACCGTGATTAACTCAGCTATAATCTCGTAATCAAATGTTGCAATTTAATGCTTAACCTTGTTTTCTTAATCTAAGACTATATGTATAAGTAAGTATAAGTCTTCAAGGTTGGAATCTATTGCTGTCTGCCTTGTCTATAACAATAAGTTTTATAAAAACAGCTTTCATGCGGAGATAAGTAATGAAGCGAGTAATGTTGTTCCTTGCAACCAACCTAGCGGTTGTATTGGTACTAAGTGTTGTTCTTAATATTGTATACGCAGTCACAGGTATGCAACCCGGTAGCCTATCAGGCTTATTGGTGATGGCTGCGGTATTTGGTTTTGGCGGCTCATTCATTTCATTAATGATGTCGAAGAAAATGGCGCTACGCTCTGTAGGCGGCATGGTCATTGAAAGCCCACGTAACGAAACAGAACATTGGTTGATGGAGACGGTAAGCCGTCAATCTCAACAAGTTGGTATTGGTATGCCAACAGTGGCGATCTACGACTCGCCAGATATCAACGCATTTGCTACAGGTGCTAAGCGTGACGATTCATTGGTCGCAGTATCAACGGGCCTGCTACACAACATGACGCGTGACGAAGCTGAAGCGGTATTAGCTCACGAAGTTAGCCACATTGCGAATGGTGATATGGTGACAATGACTCTAATGCAGGGTGTTGTGAACACGTTCGTTATCTTCCTATCTCGTTTCATTGCGAATATTGTTGCGTCGAATGACAATGAAGAAGAGGGTGGCAGCAACATGATGGTGTACTTCGGTGTGTCTATGGTGTTGGAATTGGTATTTGGTTTCTTAGCAAGCTTCATTACGATGTGGTACAGCCGTCATCGTGAATTCCATGCCGATGCAGGTGCAGCGAACCTAGTAGGTAAAGAGAAGATGATTGCAGCGCTAGAGCGCCTAAAGGTGAGCCATGAGCCACAACTAGAAGGTTCTATGATGGCATTTGGTATCAACGGTAAGAAGTCTCTAACAGAGCTTCTAATGAGCCACCCGCCGCTAGACAAGCGTATTGCTTCTCTACGTAACATGTAATCGCTACGTATTCTTCAGTCGCTAATCGACAAGATACATTTGAAAGGCTTCCTTCGGGAGGTCTTTTTTGATCTTGGCATCTAAGACAGTAAGTATTCGAGGAATAGGTGTCTGGCGATAGAGGGTTACTGGTGATGAAGCATTACGATATTGATTGGTTGATATCGCACGGATTGAGATGAGTAGGGTAATGATACTGGGTTGCTTTGTATTATTTTGCTGACGTCTCTTGTGCTCAATACACTTTGTTCCGCTCAACAAAAAGGCTTCCACATGGGAAGCCTTAGTCTATTCTGTGATTCGAAATTCGAACCTTACAGTTTGTCAGTTAGCTCGATTGCTTGGCCGATGTAGTTCGCTGGAGTCATCTCTTTCAGGCGAACTTTCTCGTCTTCAGGGATCTCAAGACCATCGATGAATGCACGCATGCCTTCGCCATCTACACGTTTACCACGAGTTAGCTCTTTTAGCTTCTCGTATGGTTTTTCGATGCCGTAACGACGCATTACTGTTTGTACTGGTTCAGCCAATACTTCCCAGTTCTTGTCTAGTTCAGCAAGTAGCGCAGCGCGGTTAACTTCAAGCTTGCTAATACCTTTCAGAGTCGAAGTGTATGCAATGATTGCGTAGCCAACACCCACACCTAGGTTACGAAGAACCGTAGAGTCAGTAAGGTCACGCTGCCAGCGAGAAACTGGAAGTTTTTGTGCAAGGTGGCTGAATACTGCGTTCGCTAGACCAAGGTTGCCTTCAGAGTTTTCGAAGTCAATTGGGTTAACTTTATGCGGCATTGTCGAAGAACCGATTTCGCCAGCAATAGTCTTCTGCTTGAAGTGACCAAGAGCGATGTAGCCCCAAACGTCACGGTCGAAGTCTAGAAGGATAGTGTTGAAACGAGCAATTGCATCGAATAGCTCAGCGATGTAATCGTGAGGTTCGATTTGAGTTGTGTACGGGTTCCAAGTTACGCCAAGAGATTCAGTGATGAACTCTTCGCTAAACTGGTGCCATTCAACTTCTGGGTATGCAGAAAGGTGTGCGTTGTAGTTACCTACAGCACCGTTGATTTTCGCTAGGATCTCAACGTTTTCGATTTGCTTGTATTGACGTTCCATACGGTACGCAACGTTAGCCATCTCTTTACCCATAGTAGAAGGAGAAGCTGGCTGACCGTGTGTACGAGACAGTAATGGAATATCACGGTACTCGTTCGCAAGTGCTTTGATAGCATCAATTACGTTACGGATTTCTGGAAGAATCACTGTGTCACGAGCTTCTTTAAGCATAAGCGCGTGAGAGGTGTTGTTGATGTCTTCAGAAGTACATGCAAAGTGAATAAATTCGTTTACAGCGTGAAGTTCAGGAACGCCAGCAACTTTCTCTTTCAAGAAGTACTCAACCGCTTTAACGTCGTGGTTAGTCGTGCGCTCGATCTCTTTGATACGTAGAGCATCTTCTTCGCTGAAGTTAGCGGCTAGTTCATCAAGAAACTGGTTAGCTTCTGCACTGAACGCTGGTACTTCTTTGATTGCATCAGTTGCTGCAAGCTTTTGTAACCAACGAATTTCAACGATAGAGCGGTACTTTAGTAGTCCAAACTCACTAAAGATGCTGCGTAATGCAATAGTCTTACTTCCGTAACGGCCGTCTACTGGTGAAACAGCAGTCAATGCTGACAGTTCCATGGTGTTCTCCTGAATTGAGTTTTCTAAATTTTGAGAGGTTTATACCAGTAACAATCTCAATTGTCACGCACATTGCGCAATCGTTTGCGTGAGAGTTGTGTTGATACAAAAAACAAGCTCGCGACGAGGCGCGAGCTAATAAACTACATTCGAGCTAGTAGGATTTGAGCCTGCTCGATCATCTTCTTACGACCGAAGATAAGGTGGCGACGTTTACCGCCAACTTGACGCCATAACACAGCGCTTCGAATCCCTGATAGAAGCAGTGCGCGAACCTTATGTTGGCTCGATGTCTGCTGAAGTACAGACGGAGTACCAGAAACCTGAATGCGAGGGCCGATAGGGCTGACGACATCAAGGTAGATACTTGCAAGGTTGCTGATCATTTGCTCGTCAAATAGATCAAAGTGTTCAGTTTGGCGCTCTGCAGTTTGAATGCGGTCACCAAGCTGAGACATAGAGTCGTTGCGAGAAGACAGCTTACGCTCAAGCGCCATCAAGCTGATGATGTAACGCGTGATATCGCTACCTGCTGGAGTACTATCGATACCTTTTACTAAGCACTCAAGGCCAAGCTTTAGGTTCGCTTCACGTCCAAATACGCCCACGGTATTCGATGGGTTGGTATTTAAAATGGCACTGAGTGAAGCTTCAAAGGCATCTTTATCACAATGGCCGTCTTTCGCTACTTGTTGAACCAAAGCCACAGCTTGGCAAATTCCGGCGAAAGCAATAGTACGGTCATAAAGTGTATTAGCCACGTAGTAACTCCTAGTTGTCTTCTATCGTTTGTCGTTTGATTGATTAGATGCGCTTTTCGATGATACCACCACCAAGACATACTTCGCCTTGGTAGAACACTGCAGATTGACCTGGGGTCACTGCGATTTGTGGCTCATCAAAAATAACCTTAATGTTCTCATCATCAATTGGGATGATTGTACAAGGAATATCTGTTTGACGGTAACGTGTTTTTACCGTGCATGTCATAACTTCAGTAATTGGTGTGCGATTTACCCAATGAAGTTGAGATGCGATCAAGCCTTCTGATTTCAGAAGAGGGTGGTCTTTACCTTGTACTGCGATAAGTACATTACGCTTAAGGTCTTTTTCACCAACAAACCATGGTTCTTCGTTACCGCCACCACCTTTAGTGCCGCCAATATGAAGGCCTTTACGCTGACCTAGCGTGTGGTACATCAAACCTTGGTGTTGACCAATCACTTGGCCTTCAGGTGTTTCGATGTTACCCGGTTGTGCTGGTAGGTATTTGCCTAGGAACTCAGTGAACTTGCGCTCACCGATAAAGCAGATGCCTGTTGAATCTTTCTTCTTAGCTGTGATCAAGTCTTGCTCTTCAGCAATACGTCGCACTTCTGGCTTCTCTAATTCACCGACAGGGAATAGGCTGCGTGCCACTTGATCTGAGCTTAGCGTGTATAGGAAATAACTTTGGTCTTTGTTGCTGTCTAGACCGCGTAGCATTTCTGGTTTTACGCCAGCATCAAGCTTTTCTTGAGTTGGGAAAGTACGACGAACGTAGTGACCCATCGCAATGTAGTCTGCGTCTAGCACTTCATCCGCAAACTCTAAGAATGCTTTAAATTTGATTTCTTTGTTACAAAGAATATCTGGGTTAGGTGTACGACCTGCTTTGTACTCTTCAAGGAAGTATTCGAATACGTTGTCCCAGTATTCTGCAGCAAAGTTGATAGTGTGAAGGTGGATACCTAGTTTGTCACATACCGCTTGAGCATCAGCAAGATCTTCAGCTGCCGTGCAGTATTCTTCGTTATCGTCTTCTTCCCAGTTTTTCATGAAAAGGCCTTCTACCTGATAGCCTTGTTGCTGAAGAAGATACGCCGATACTGACGAATCTACACCGCCGGACATACCGACAATTACTTTCTTTTCGCTGTTTCCAGAGCTGATATCTGACATGTCTAAACACCGTTACTATTACTTGGTCGCAGATTCTAACAGAAAGAGAAACGCCGTGACAGATCCGAGACCGGAATCACAGTTTCATTTGCACAAATAGTGCGCTGACTTTGTTAGAGAATCGCATGAGAGCGAGGTGAGTCGCTAGGATGTCAGAAGTATATGTGGCATAGTCGCTCGAAATCCAAGACCTGAGATAAAAAAATGTCTGAACAAAATGAATTTATGCAAGAAGAAGAGCTGATTGAGATCATCGAGAACCAGCTTGAAGATGGCGAACCAGTGAAAGTGAAAGAGACGTTGATGCGTTTAATGATGACAGGCACTCCACGTGAAGAAGCAATTGCGGCTATGGCATGTGCACTGGCAATTGAAGTATTTGACGTTATGAAAAACGGCGCGGAGTTTAATCAAAAACGTTACGCGGAGCATTTGGGCATGCTGCCTGATTTAAGCTTTATGGAAGGCGAATAAAAAAAACCTTCAGCAAACGTTTGCTATAGTTTGAAAGATTGCCGCGTTAAATATAGCGCGGTAGAATCCGCCACCTATTTCCCCTTGACTTAGACTAGCCTTATGAAATTCCCTGGACAACGTAAATCAAAGCACTACTTTCCGGTTCACGCTCGTGATCCTCTAGTGAGCCAAGCTCAAAGCAGTAAAAGAATGTCACGCACTCATATTATCGGTATTGACCAAACATTGGTGGATATTGAAGCAAAGGTGAGTTCTGAACTTATTGAGAAGTATGGTTTGAGCAAGGGACATTCACTGGTTATTGGCGACGCAGCCGCTGAATCTTTGTATCAAGAATTAAAAGAGCAGTGCCTGATTACCAATGAATACGCTGGTGGCACAATTGGTAACACATTACACAACTATTCAGTGCTAGCGGATGACCGTTCTACACTGTTAGGTGTAATGAGCCAAGATATTAAGATTGGTAGTTACGGTTATCGCTATTTATGTAATACATCAAGCAGAATGGATCTGAACCATTTACAAGGGGTAGATGGCGCAATTGGTCGCTGCTTTGCATTAATTACAGAAGACGGTGAACGTACTTTCGCAATTAGCGAAGGACAAATGAACCAATTAAAACCAGAAAGCATTCCTGAAAAAATCTTCAAAAGTGCTTCTGCTTTAGTTTTAACGGCTTATTTAGTTCGCTGTAAGCCAGGCGACCCGATGCCTGAAGCAACAATGAAAGCGATCGAATACGCGAAGAAATACGATGTGCCAGTCGTTCTTACACTAGGTACTAAGTTCGTTATTCAAGATGATCCAGAATTCTGGAAAGATTTCCTTGAGCAACACGTAGCGGTTGTTGCAATGAATGAAGACGAAGCTGAAGCGTTAACGGGTGAAAGCGATCCACTGGCTGCATCAGATAAAGCGCTAGACTGGGTAGACCTTGTTCTATGTACTGCGGGACCTGTTGGCCTATTTATGGCTGGTTATACAGAAGATGCAGCTAAGCGTGAAACGTCACTGCCTTTACTTCCAGGTTCAATTGCGGAATTCAACCGTTTTGAATTTAGCCGTCCTGCGCATAAAGATTTATGTGAAAACCCAACTAAAGTGTATTCGCACATTGCGCCATACATGGGTGGACCAGAAAAGATCAAAAATACCAATGGTGCAGGTGATGCTGCGTTATCAGCTTTATTACATGATATGGCTGCTAATAAGTACCACAAAGAAAACGTGCCAAACTCAAGTAAACACCAACATTCATTCTTGACGTACTCTTCGTTCTCACAAGTTTGTAAATATTCTAACCGTGCTAGCTATGAAGTGTTGGTTCAACACTCTCCACGTTTATCTCGTGGCCTTCCTGAAAGAGAAGATAGCCTAGAAGAAGCGTACTGGGAAAGATAAGTTACTTTCTTTAATCAGTAGTACTATCAGTATCAGTTGGTTTCTAATACTGATAGTACAAATATAAAAAAGGCTCCGAAAGGAGCCTTTTTTGTTTCTGAATATATTGAAGTCGTAAATAATACTTTGGTCGACTTAAATATTAATTCTATCGCTTAGCGTGTAATTGATTACTCACTAAGTAAACTAAATGTTTAGATAGCAAACTCTTCTAGAGATTTACCAGCATCTAGCTGTTCTTGGATAGCTGAAGGCGTACGGCCTTGACCTGTCCAAGTCTTCTCGTCGCCGTTTGCGTCTACGTATTTGTATTTCGCTGGGCGAGGAGCGCGTTTAGCTTTTGTTGTTTTAGATTTTGCTTCACCAGAAAGTGCAGCAATAAGATCGGCAACATCAATTCCGTCTTTTGCAATTTGTTCAGCAATAGCAGAAAGCTTAGCTTCTTGCTCTGCTTTAGCAGCACGCTCTTCAGCTTCAGACTCTTGACGCTCTTGTACAACAATAGTCAGCTTGTCTAGCGCTTCTTCAAGTTGCTCAAGAGTTAATTCACGTGAGAACGCACGAAGGCTGCGGATATTTAATAGAGTTTTTGTTAATTCAGACATGATATTTTCCATCAAGGTAAACTAAATAATCTTCCTAATAATAAACAGAGCCTAGGAATAAAACAAATAGTATTTCTTCTATTACATATTTAAATAT
>NZ_JBFROW010000047.1:0-88198 GCF_041471665.1 Vibrio sp. 10N.261.51.F11
CCATGCTCGGCGCACAAAAAGAAAACCGAAGCATAAGGCTTCGGTTTTTTAATGAATCTAAAAAGAGATAAGTGAACCTACTCGTAGGCACTCAACCAAGTTTTTAAAAGTTGGTTAGTGTTTTTCTTCTGGCTAGCCGATAAAGACTTAACCAGCTTTTTCTGCATTTCGACATGCTCAGTCATCATCTCATCAATCAGAACTAAACCATCTTTGGTCAATTTCACGCTGACGCTGCGTCGATCTTCTTTACTGTGCTCACGGCTGATTAACCCTTTAGCTTCCAGTTTATCAAGACGATTAGTCATCGCACCTGATGTCAGCATCATTGACCCAATAAGCTCAGAAGGCGTTAGTCGGTATGGCTTTCCAGAACGTCGCAAGGTCGCCAATACATCAAACTCGCCCAATTTCATGTCGTATTTTTTATGAAGGTCGGCAACTTGCGTCTCCATATACTTGGCAATACGCATAATCCGGCCCATCATTGCCATAGGCTCAGTTTCTAATTCGGGCTTTTCCTTTGCCCATTGCTCTACAACGCGGTCGATAGCATCCATTTGCAATCTAGCTCCGTTATTAGTCTGATTACTTTAAACTAGTTTAACATAAAGATACTTTACAACCACTAGTTCTCAGTATACAGTTCACACGATAGTTATCTTAACGTAAAGATATTTTAAATGAACATATTATTAGCAATGATCCCCGCGTTCTTTTGGGGAACAACCTATGCAGTGACGCAATTTACGCTACAGGAGTGGCCACCATTATTATTGGGTGCTTTGCGTGCGTTACCTGCTGGTTTGTTATTGCTAGCAGTAAAACCAACACTGCCTAAAAAAGGCGAGTGGCAAATCATTTTCACACTGGGCCTTATCAATATCGCGACCTTCTTTGGCTTGATCTTCGTGATGGCGCTAACGCTGCCTTCGGCAATCTCTGGCGTGGGCATGATCTCCGTGCCGGTGTTCGCGATGATCTTCCACTGGGTAGTGAAAAAACAGCGCCCGCATCTGATTCAAGCCCTTTCGGGTATTGGCTTGATCACCTTAGCGTGGATACTGTTTAACCCAAGCCAAATTGCTCTGAACCCAATCGGTTTAGGCGCAATGTTTGCCGCAATAATGTGTATTGTCATCGGCAGCAGCATTACCAAGTCACTGGGTAACCGCATGCACTGGTGGAAGGTATTAACATGGCAACTGATTCTGGGCGGTACGATTTTGTCTATCGCGTCTGGCATTCATGCATTCATCGATCCGCAGCCTTATATTAATGCTGTCACTCATTTCGATACTCGCAACGCTATGGGTCTATTGTGGGTGATTGGACTGAACACAGCGCTGGGTTACGGCATGTATGTGTGGTTGCTACAACGTATGTCGGTGGTTGATTTCACCTTCGGCGGTATTGCAAACCCAGTTGCGGGCATCTTGACCGGTATGGTGTTAATGGGTGAATCATTTACTCCAGTCCAATATTCACTAATGACTGGCATGATCGTGATGTCATTGATGCCGCAGCTTATCCTTGCAGTAAGACAAACCAAACAAGTTAAGCCTGTTACGCAATAGAATTTACATATAGTAACGACCTACACAAAAACCCGCCAAGTGCGGGTTTTATTTTACCGACTTCACATCTATATAATATATCTATTTGTTCTCTAACGACGCACACCTTATTATGAATTCAATCATCAATTCAGGCGTTCGATATGGCAAAAGATCTCTTCTCCAACTTAGACTTAAATCTTCTTCGCACTTTTATCATCTTGCATCAAGAACGAAACATGCGAAAAGCAGCTGAACGTCTCTTTGTATCTCAACCAGCGGTCAGTAAAGCCCTACAAAGGCTGCGTGACCATTTTGACGATGAACTGTTTGTAAAAACACACCATGGCTTGCGCGCGACTGATCACGCGACAATGTTAGCGGAAAGCATTTCACCAATCTTGGATGATCTTTCTTCAGCACTCAATAATAGTAATGAATTCAACCCTAGTGAACTACGCGGGCCCCTCAAGTTAGCGTTATCTCCTTTCCTCCTTAGCTCACTATCAAGTAAGTTATTCAAAGCAATTCGCTCTCAAGCTCCGCATGTTCAAGTTCAGCTATTAAGCTGGTCTAAAACAACGATGGCTGACATCATTAATGATGAGGTGCTGATTGGTTTCAATTATGAAATTAACCACGCCCCCAAGGAGCTCTTACAACAACCGATAGCCCAAGACAGTTTTAAAGGTTACTTGAGAGAAGGCCATCCTTATCAGAAAGATTTTATTGAAATCAAAGATGGCGTTAAGTTTGAGCTAGCTACAGTTATTGCGATAGATTGGAACTCTCATCAAACACTTGCAGAAAAAATAATGAAAATCAAAGGACTAGAAGCAAGAATAGGCTTCCGTTCAGAGCTGCCATCAGCGGTTATTGATGTAGTACAAAACTCCGACATGATGTTCCCTGCCTCGAAATTTTTAGGCATAGAGAAGAAAACCTCCTTACGGGCCATCGACATCTTATTTGACAACAAGGATATCAACCCTATCGTGTGTGCATACTTTCACCACAAACATCGTAACAGTCCTACAACTCTATGGCTTAAGAAGATATTGGATAACCTTCTCAATAATAACCAGTAGTTATCACCCTCTTTACTCTGTTTCATTAATAACTAATCGTTAAGGCCTCTATTCTTTTAAGGAATTAGAGGCTTTTTTATTCAGTCCATATACTTCTCTCATCGGCTAGGAACGCCACATAACACTGCAAGAAGCAAACCTTGTTCCTATACAATTATTTGAGAGTAAACCATGAAACTAAAACTACTAAGCACTGCTATCGCAGCGACATTCCTTGCTGGCTGTTCTTCTTCTGGTAGCAGCGATAACGGTACAAGTCCTGAACCACAGGTTGGCGTTGCTGATGTTATTTACAACGAAGAACTACGAACAGCATATATCATCGGCGATGAAGGTAACAATGCTGTAGTGATTGGAGATGGTGAAGGTAACGCTGTAGTAGCTGTAAATGGTGAAGTATTCACTATCCAAGGTGATGTTGTTGTCGACGCGAATGGCGATATCGTTGGCACAGTGGTTACAGACAATAGTGTTGCGACCGTTTATATCAACGATAAATCATATACATTAGCTGTTGAAAATGGCCGATTGATCATCGAAGGTTCAGTGTTAGACCCAGAATTTGGTGATGACGAATGGGGACCTTCTGCTGGCAATGAATTCTTTGCTAATTACATGATTGTAGACGACCTTGGAATGCCTGTAGCGCTTATCGAAGGTGACAACGGTAACTACATGTGGGTCATCCAAGGAGAGGATGCTTATTACCTTAACATCAACGGTTCAGATGCTAAACCAACTCACAAAATCGTAGATGGTGAAGTGCTAACGATGTCTGGTGAAAGCACTGGGATCACGGTAGAAACTCATCGTACTGATGGTCAAATTACACATTTAACATTCAATACTCCTCGCGGTGAAGAAATTATTATTCGCCATGAAGACGGCCGTTTAATCGCTACTGTTTTTGGCCACGGTCATGAACACGAAGGCCCTGATTCCGCGCCTACTTACGGTGATATAGATGACGTTTTAGGCACAACTATCATTACTCTAGACAACGATGAGACACTGATTTTAAAAGATGGTGTTTTATACCACCCAAGTTCAGATAGCGGAGCTGTGCTCAATGCTGATGGAACAATCACTAATATGGATGGCGAAGTTATCGCTCACGCTAAAATGCAAGAGCTCGGTTTTGTTGTAAGCTTAGAAAATGGCGCAGAAATTACGTTCCGTAATGACGATGGACGCCTTTTCGCTGCAATAACTGGCAAACCAAATATTGAGAACCCAATTGAACGTCCAGCTCCAATAAACCCTATTGAAGGTGAAGCGTCTAACGAATTACCAACTATTGGTTATGACCTCGATGGCAATACTCTTACTGTCACTCTTCTAGATGGTACTGAAGTCGAGATCAAAGATAATGGCGTAACTGGTGGTGTAATTGTTGGGCCAGAAGGAACAAAAACAGTTTCAAAAGCAACTATGGACGCTTATAAACAAGCAGCTGAATTACTATCCATTGATGAGCAAAAAGCTCTTGTTACTGTGTTCTTAGTAAACCAAAGTGGTGACGTTATTAATGACGACGCTCGCAGGGCTCTATGGCAAACTCAAAAAGACTCTACGTTAGCTTGGGCTAAGCAGTCACCAGAAAATACAGCTAAGATGCTACACATCATTGCTATTGAAGTCGATGAATTAGGGAAAGCTCCATACTCTCTAGGTTACTACCTGTTGACCGGCAAGAAACAAAGTATTGATGATATTAAAAACACGGCACAGGATAAAGTAAGAGGCCTTTCAGATATCCAGAAGCAAGAGTTAAAAGGTAAGATTCAATCTCTTTCTCAAGAGCAACGTCAGCAAATTAAACAAGCAGTAAAAGACCGCGCTAACCGCAGCTAATAAAAAATAATAAATATAAAAGCAAAGGAGCCGCTTATTAGCGGCTCCTTTTTATTTGAGAGTTGAGAACACGATGAAACGACTATTGATCACTTTATTGATGCCCTTCGCCATATATGCAAACGACCATCAATTACAAACATTAAGCTACCACGAGCCGAGTTTAAGTTTTCAAACAGCTAAAGCTGGAGACAACTGGATAGGTACAGTATCCGGCGTAATTCAAGCAACTGAAGAAGTGAACATCAGTGCCGAAATAGATTCTGAAGGATATTTAGAACTAGGTACAGGCTATGGCGTAATGCTAGGTGATTACTACACAGAAGCTTTCATCAGCTATGGTCGTACCGATTTTTTTGATATTTATGATATTGGCTTATTCAGCGGAACAGCTCTAACCAACAACATAATGGTATTTGGTAACACATCCCATGAATGGCGAAAATTCCCTTTATTCGATTTAAGTGATGCGAGCCGAGAATGGAAAAGTACCATTGGGACCAGTTACTCTCCCACACAGTTTATGAACTTTGCTTATTCATTCAGTCATGACCGCCAATTAACGGGGTCAAAAGGTTATTACAACAGCCAAGACGTCACTTTTACGCTGAAACCCAAATGGGTGGAACCGTATGTGAAATATACATTCGGTCAAAAGCGCGTTAGTCCAAGTGACCGTACCCGTTCTGATGGCATCGTTGAGCTAGGCTTCAACCTTCGTTTTTAGTTTACCGTTTCGTGTGGTAGCTCTCACCCCTTTATAGTCTGATTAAATAAAGGGGCTTTTTGCCTCGTACTAAGTCTTTAGTACCAATCAAGAATAAAACAATCACCTTAAATAATGTTCTCACTTCGGCCTCAATTTCAACCTTCTATCTCCCACCAACCCCTCAAAAAGAACAATAACTTTAACTCACCCTGCCTTTGTGAAAATAAATTATTAAAAAAGATTACATTAGAGATTTAATTTCTATATTTCATTTCAATTAGAGATAAAAAGACAAAAACTTTCTCCGACGACCTACTTATACTGTGCCACGTCGTTAAGGCGCCACAAGCTTATGATTTAAAATAATTATTAATGAGTAGTCACCATGAATTCGAAGTCTCTAACTATCTTGCTTTTTGTCTCTGTTTGCTTAATTTGGGGAACCACTTGGTTCGCTATGGAAGTAGCATTGCATTCTATCCCACCTATTTTTGCTACTGCGTTACGCTTTTTACTTGCAGCACCTCTGCTTGCGGTATTAGCGAAAGTCTTCAACCAACCACTGCTGTTCCCTAAAGGTAAGCGCCAATGGCTGCTTATTGTTGCGTTGATGTATTTCGCGATTCCGTTTACGTTGATGATCTATGGCGAGCAATACATCTCTTCAGGTTTAGCGTCGATCATCTTCGCCAACATGCCTGTGGCTGTGATGTTGATGTCTGGCTTATTCTTAGGTCTACGACTAGCGAAGCACCAGATATTCGGGTTGATCGCTGCTGTTGTGAGCCTATGTCTAATCCTTGGTAATGAAATGCAGATGGGTGGCGATGACTACCTAATTGGCACGGTTTGCTTAGGCCTTGCTGTTGCGATTCACGCAGTGATGTATGTGCTGGTTCAAAAGCACTGCAAAGGCATTGAAGTACTAACCTACAACGCCGTACCGAGCCTAATTGCAGCTCTATTCTTGTTCGCTGTTTCAGCTATAGGTGAAAACGTGAATATTGAATCTTTCACTTGGGATTCAATCTCTGCTGTGGTTTACCTAGGCTTTGTGGCGAGTGTTGGCGGCATTGTTGCTTACTTTAAATTAGGTCAGGTTTCGACACCTTTCCAAGCATCTATCTGCTTCCTAATCTTCCCAGTGGTTGCGCTGCTGATCTCTTGCTACATCAATGGTGAGGTTCTATCTGAACAGTCACTTGTAATGATGATTCCTCTACTTTGCGGCATCTTACTGACCAAAGCACCAAAGGGAATCTTCAAGCTGCGTACCGAATTAAAAACCGTAAGAAACTGATCCGCGTGAAACCTATTTTGCGGATTAGATATACATATCCCACATAAACAAAAAGCTCCAATATCACTATTGGAGCTTTTTGCTTATTTCATAATATCGAGACCAACATTAACGCCAGCTAAACATTCGCACTTCATTACCTTCTTCAGGTGTCTTAGGAATGTTTAAAGACAACGCCAAAGAAACCGCCGCCATCGCAGCACCAATATAGAAAACCGTTGCAGGAGAAGACAACCAAATCACACCAAACACCACTGGAATAACGACCGCTGCAATATGATTGATGGTGAAAGAGACACCAGCAGTTGATGCCATGTCTGCCGGGTCTGCGATTTTCTGGAAGTAAGTTTTGATCGCCAGCGCCAATGCAAAGAACAGGTGATCGATCACGTAAAGTGCCGCCGCCCATTCCGCGCTTTGCACCAAACCATAACCGACAAACACACCAATCAAGCCAACATACTCGAAGATCAACGCTTTACGCTCGCCAACCACACCGATAAATCGACCAATGCGCTTCGCAAACAAGAAGTTAAATAGGTAATTAACCAAGAACAACAATGTGACGTCGGCAGCCGAGTAACCAAACTTCTCTACCATCAAGAAGCCTGCAAACACAGTGAAGATTTGTCTTCTCGCACCGCTCATAAACGTTAGCGCGTAGTAGAGCCAGTAACGCTTTCGCAGCACCAACTTCTTATTCTGTGGCGTCTTGGTTTGAAATTCAGGGAAACCAAAGGTCATCACCAATATCAGAATAAAACCAATACCCCCAGTAATACCGTACACCCATGCAAAATCGAGCTTGAGCTGTTCTAACATCACCCAAATTGAGCCATAAGTGATTAATGAGGCCAACGCGCCAACGGAGATCATTTTACCCAGCATCTCGGGCGCTTCTTCTTTACTCAACCATTGCAGTGACAAAGACTGCTTGAGCGTTTCAAAATAGTGAAAGCCCGTCGACATTAAAATGGTAGTCAGCAACAATCCAGTGAGTGAGGGGAACAGACCCGTAATCGCGGTGCCTACAGTGAGCATCGCCAGCGATATCAACATGAAGCGTTGCTCACGAATGAATGCCAACACAAACACTACGGTAAACGCTAAGAAACCCGGGATCTCACGCACACTTTGCAGCAAGCCAATATCCGCACCATCAAAGTTCGCCTCCTCAATCACGAAGTTATTAAGTAAAGCCATCCAGCTCGAAAACGCGATCGGTACAACAATCGAAATCAGTAATAAAAAGTTTTGCGGCGTTTTCCAACTCGCGGTTCTATCGAACATTGACGGACTCCTGTTCGTCTAATTGAGTGAGCACTCGTAAGGTCAACTGCTCAGTATAAGGGTTAATCTTCCAATGCTCTGGGCTCCAGCCTTTTACGAAACGTTGGAAATCGGCCCACGCCACGTAAAACATTGGTCGCCATGCTGCTTCTACCTCATCAAATGAAAGGTGTGACTGATAGTACGCCAATGCCTCTTTCAAGTAGTGGAAGTAAGCATCTAGTACTTCTGATTCAAGCTCTGCGCAATCTTGTGGCCTAATCGCGCTGCTCATGAACAAGGCGACGTCTTTCATCGCACAGCCGTAACCCACATATTGGAAATCGACCGCAGCTGCTCGCTCGCTTTCAGAATCAAAACAAAAATTGGCGAGCTTGGCATCGCCATGTACCAAGGTTTGATATGGACATTCTTTTAGTAAACGGTCGATGTGCTTGGCTTGGTTCTTCAATGGTAAATCAGCCAAGGCATTGAGCTCATCAGGACGTGTATCTAGATGCCAATAAGTACCGACTTGCCACAATGATGACAACTGCTCTTGATTGATATTGATATGCTTTGCGTGAAAGTTAGCGAGCCATTTAAGGCAAGCATCGCGTTGTTTTTGCTCTTCTCGTGTGTAACTAGGTGCCTGATAGTCAGAAGCAGCAAGAACATCAAAATGAGAGGTTAACGGAAAACCTATATCCGCTAAGTCTTGCATCACAATCAGCCACTCATTCTCTTCTAGTTCACATTGCAGCCCAACAGGCACAGGGCAACGCTCATCCCATTGCTGAGTGAACGACTGATACCAAGCCGTCTCAACTTGGTAAGAGTGCACCTTTCGCTGATGAGATAATTTGGTATTCCAACCCTTTGGGTGTTCAGCTTTATCTGGCAACGCGACATGTTTAACAATCACACTCTTGAGTTCCGCACTGCTTTCTTGAGAAAAGACTAAGCGAACTAACTCGCCATATCCACCCCATAGGCGTTGAATCACTTGGACATCAAACCCTTCATGACAACCCAGCGAGGTCGCTATTTTTTGATAAAGCTCATTTTGATAAAACTCTTGTTGATAAAGCTCTGGCTGATTTTGACTTGAACCCGCTTCAGGTTGAGCTCGATTATTCGACGATATTGATTGAGACATATTACTCGTTGTTATGCTTTATCGGATAGAAGGTGTGACCACTGTGGCTGCCTATTCATGTAGTGAACCACATAGCTACAAACCGGCACAATTTTGAAGCCCGCTTGTTCAATTTCAGGCAATACCGATTCCATCATCACCTTCCCAAAGCCCTTGCCTTGCAGTTCATCAGGAATGCGTGTCGACGTGATATGTAGTACATCTCCGTCCTTTTGATACTTAACGACCGCGAACTGGTTGGGTTCTAACTCTACCGTGATCTGGTTCACTTCTTGATCCCATTTTACTGCCTGCATTCTCAACTCCTGCAAATAATTGATACGACAAACAATAAAAGTTTGAAGTATGAGTTCCTTGTAATAGACTAGCGCAAGTGCATATAAATAAAACTAAGTACTTACAAACACAGCAAATAATTCAGTGCAATCGGCTTAATATAAAATCAGCAATGATAAAAGGCACTCTATAAATCTATGTGAGTACGTCCACTAAATCTAGCACGTAATAACCCCTTGTTAGCAAGTTACCAATATAACTAACAGACGCATGTTGGCGCATGGAGAACATATAATGAACGCACCCCTGAAGAAGCCTTTGGAGCATAATCAGGCACTTCAAGACCCTCGTAATCGCACCGTTTCCACTATCAATAGCACTGATGCACTGGCCATGATTGAGCACGGCAGTGAGCTGACATTACATGTCTCGACTCCCGTTGGCACGAAGTTTCTCGCCACCACCAAGTTTATCGGAACGCACAGTGATAACTGTATTGTGGTTGAGGTTCCCGAGGTATCCAATGAAGATCTGAACTTTTTCTTTCAAGAAGGTTTTTGGATGACCGCTCGTGCGTATTCTCTACGAGGTGAAGGCGCGCTTATCCACTTTAGAAGCCAAATTCACCATAAGATTGGTGAACCCTTCCCTATTCTAGTGCTGTCTACACCAAGCACGATGCAAGTGACACAGCTACGTAAAGAAACACGCTATGAAGTGAATCTGGCTTCAAGAATCATCTTCAACGACCAGCGAGCAAACTGTGAGATAAGAGACTTATCGAAAAGTGGTTGTCGTTTCGTTACCTCACCAACCTCTCGTGCGATTCAGATTGCCGATCGCGTGTCTATTGAGATAACCCCTGAGAACTACAACGGACCACTGATTCCGCCATTGCGAGGCATCGTCTGCAATCTACAGAAATCGACACACTACGCTCGATACGGTGTCGAATTTGATGATATTGGCCGAGCTAACGCCAAACACTTGTTGGCAAAACTGAAGTTCGATGGCACCAAGCTTTGCTTACGAAATGGGTAACGCCTTTTAACACGCGACTTTCACCGAATACAGCAAGCTGACCAAATACAAATAGCTCACTGGTAAACCAAATCGTAACCAACAAAAAAGCCATCGACTCTAGAATCGATGGCTTTTGCGTTTTAGCTGTTTATCTGTTTGTTTATCTATCTATTTAGCTTAGCTATTAAACTGTGTATCTAGATATTCAAACTATTTGCGCAGTGCGTTCAGTTTAGCTTGAGCGATACCAAATATAGTATCAATTGGATAACTACCCTCATCACTCGCCTCACCTGCGGCTTTGCCTGTGAACAGTTCAATCGCTTCTGTTACATGGTCAATCGCCCAGATATTAAACTCGCCCTTTTCAACCGCTTTCACAATATCGCTACGCAGCATCAGGTTGTGAACATTTGAACGCGGGATGATCACCCCTTGTTCGTTTGAACGCCCTTTGATTTCACACACATCAAAGAAACCTTCAATTTTCTCGTTCACACCACCAATTGGCTGAGACTCACCAAACTGGTTCATCGAGCCTGTAATTGCGATATCTTGACGGTTTGGTTGCTTAGAGAACGCTGACACCACCGCACAGAACTCAGCCATACTCGCACTGTCACCATCGACGCCACCATACGATTGTTCGAAGGTGATGTTAGTGGTGAGCGGGACTTTGGCTGTCTTGCCAAATACGGAAGAAAGGTAAGCCGACAAGATCATCACGCCTTTTGAGTGAATGCTGCCACCTAAGTCTACGTTTCTTTCGATATCAATCACTTCACCATCGCCGTAAGCCGTGGTGGCAGTAATTCGGTTTGGCGCACCGAACATGTGATCGGTGGTGCTTAATACAGACAGAGCATTCACTTGCCCAACCGCCTGACCATCAACATGGATCAGTGTTGTGCCGTTGGTAAACGTCTCCATCACACTGTCTTGCAGTCGTCCGACACGCATCTGTTGGTTAGATAACGCTTGGTCAACGTGCGTTGCACGAATCAGGTTCGATTTTGAGCCTCTCGCCACGTAGTTTGATTCACGAAGCAGATTAGCAATGTGAGCAGAGTGCAGAGACAATTTACCTTGGTCACCCGCCTGACGAGAGCTGTGCTCAATGATGCGAGCGATCGCTTTACGGTCACAATGCAGCATGTTGTTGTCGTGCACGATGCTCGAAATAAAGCGCGCGTAATGCATTTCAGAATCGGGAGTACGCTTCATCTCATCTTCAAAATCGGCCGTTACACGGAACAGTTCACCAAACTCTGCATCGTAGTGTTGCAGCAGTTGGTAAGTTCGGTAATCGCCAAACAGGATGATCTTAACATCCAATGGAATCGGTTCTGGATCAAGCGATACCGCCCCCGTTAAGGTCACCTCTTTTTCTAATGAAGTGAAGCTCAATTGACGTGAACGCAGTGCTCGTTTCAAGCCTTCCCAAACGTACGGCTGCTCAAGTACCTTCACCGCATCCATCAGTAATACGCCACCGTTGGCTCTGTGTAAGCTACCTGCGCGAATCAATGAGAAGTCAGTAAAGACAGTACCCTTGAACGTCGCCGTTTCTACATAGCCAAACAGAGAGTGATAATTTGGATTCTCTTCCACCACGATCGGCAGAGTCTCCTCCTTTTGGCTCACAATCACATTAACCTTGTAGCGACGCGGCATTTTCTTATCCAAAGAGGCCGTTGCAACTTCTGCTTGCTCCGTGCTCTCTTCTAAGAAGATGTCAGCGTTGTCGACAATGTCTTTACGCAGTGCCGTTAGGTACTTTTTGATGTCTGGATATTGGCTGTAATCCTTCTTCAATTGCTTGATGAAGTGCGTGATCACATCTCGCGCCGTATCATCATTCAGCTTTTGAATTTTCTCAGTGTACGTCTCTTCAAGTTCCGTCAGTTCACGAGAGATGGTTCGTAGGCCGACTTCCAATCCATCAATGGTTTTATCGAATTGATCTTGCTCTTCCGGCGAAAGCAGATCAAAGCTCTCTTCGGTATGAAGATCATCGCCATTCATTGCCACAAACTGGTAATCACCCTGAGTGGTGATCGTCAGGTTAATGCCCTTGTCTTTCGCTTCTTGGCTAATGCTTTCTAACGCGGCTTGTTGCTTAGCTGCTAATTGGTTTTTAAGCCTATCAGCACGGCTAAAGTACATCTCGTTATCAAACGCTAGAGGCATACCTTTCAGCAATTTACGCATTAGCTTTTCAATATCTTGCTTTAAGCTGCTGCCAACGCCACGAGGTAATTTCAGTACCTTAGGTGTACGAATATCTTCAAAGTTCGCGATATAACACCAATCAAAAAGCTCCTGCACTTCTTGAGGGTGACGGTTCAGATAGCGCAAGATCATGGTGCGTTTACCCAGACCATTTCGCCCTATCGCATAAATGTTGTAACCCTTTTCCTTGATTGACATCGCGAACTCAACGGCTTTTTGTGCCCGTTCCTGCCCGACGATTTCGTCAATTGGAGCCAGTTCTTTGGTCGACTTACATGGTAGCTTATCTAAATCCGCTACCTGATACAGCTGTTCTGTATTGAGTCTTTGCATCGCCATCGCCGCCTCCTTAGTCCTTCATTACTTGGGTGTAGATAAAATCAGTGTAGATGTAATTTCCTACAAATTTAGTGACTTACGCTACACAGCTGTTCAACTGAACAAATAACACACAATTTAAGCCATTTTTAGGAATAGCTCGTCATTTAATTCACCAACTTAACATGTGAATGATTTTAATTTGCAACTGATAATAAATATCATTAACATTTTCTGATATTATAAATTGAGGATGTGGATATGGAAATTGAACGATGCTGGATGCACTACCTAAAAGCTGAACAGTTAATGGAACAAGGTCACTGGCCTGAAGCACAGCGCCTGTATGGTGATGTTCTAACCTCACTTCCTCATCACATCCAAGATGCAGCATACCAAAGCGATATTAAGCCTTGCCAATTTGCCTGCCTGCTTGCCGGGTTGAGAGACGCAAGTGTCGCTCAATCAGAGATACTCAACCGATTAGGTCAGCATCAACAAGCCTTCGATACCTTGAATCAATCTTACGCTCTGATGCAATTTATCTCTCTGGAGAACACTGAGCTGATTCAACGTACCTTTGGGTTATTAGAAAAGCAGAGCGAAGGTTTGCTCAATCACCTGATCGCTTTTTGCAGCGCTCAGCGCAGTTCGCATTGGATGCTCGAACTAGAACAAATTCAACGTGCTCATCACCATTTTGGGCAACTTAAAACAACGTCAGAAGTTCAATCTTCACCTAATGTCTTAAATTGATAAGGATATATCATGTCGGACCGGGCTCTTCTTAAAGTCAATAACCTCTCCGTTAGCTTCAAAACCAACGATGGAATCGTTGATGCGGTGAAAAAGGTTAACTTTACCCTTAAATCCAGCGAAACCTTGGCCATTGTTGGTGAATCAGGTTCTGGTAAATCTGTGTCTTCCAACGCGCTTATGCGCTTGCTTCCTGATAACGCGATTATTGACGCTCAATCTGCAATAGAATTTGAGGGCCAGTCGATACTTGAAAAGACCGAGCGTGAAATGCAGTCAATTCGCGGCGACAGAATTGGCATGATATTCCAAGAGCCAATGACATCACTGAATCCATACCTGCGAGTGGGAACGCAAGTGGCTGAAGCCATTATGTGTCATCGTAAGGTATCAAAATCAGAGGCAAAACAACGAGTGCTCGAGCTGTTTGAGCTTGTTCACTTACCTATGCCAGAGCAGGCTTACAGCAAATACCCGCATGAATTTTCGGGCGGTCAGTTACAGCGCATCATGATCGCGATGGCACTGATTAATGAACCTGACATTCTGATTGCTGATGAACCAACCACAGCATTAGATGTAACAGTTCAGGCGGAAGTGCTCTCTTTAATCAAAGAGATTCAAAGCAAGATGGGCATGGCGATTTTGTTCATCACCCATGACCTTGGTGTAGTGAAACACTTTGCTGATCGCGTACTCGTGATGTGTAAAGGTGAACTCGTCGAAGAAGGGATCACTCAAGCCTTGTTCGAAAACCCTAAACACGATTACACACGTATGCTGATTAACTCGATTCCGAAAGGCGCTAAGATTCCTGTCCATGAATCAGCCCAAGAATTGTTAAACGCTGAAGACATACGGGTCCAATTCTTGGTTAAATCGCACTTTATCAAAAGTAAGAGTCAGTACTTCGAAGCTGTAAAAGGCATCTCATTGACCCTTAAACAAGGTGAAACGTTAGGCATTGTGGGTGAATCTGGCTCAGGCAAGTCAACACTGGGACGAGCGTTAATCGGTTTACTACCAAGTACCGGACGCATTGTTTATAAAGGCCAAGATGTCAGTTTATTAACCGACAGAGAACGTCATAAGCTCAAGAAAGATGTACAGATGGTGTTCCAAGATCCTTATGGTTCTTTATCACCACGCATGACAGTTGGGGAAATCATCACCGAAGGCTTAACGGTGCATCAACCTCATCTATCCAAGCAAGAACGTTTAGAAAGAGCGCGCAAAGCATTGATTGAAGTTCGCTTAGAGCCGAATTCAATAAACCGTTATCCACATGAGTTCTCTGGCGGGCAAAGACAACGTATCGCGATTGCTCGCGCACTGATTCTAGAGCCCTCTTTCATTTTGCTGGATGAACCGACTTCAGCACTCGATCGCTCAGTACAACTGACCGTGATTGACCTGCTGAAAGACATTCAAGCCAAGCACAATATCGGCTTCCTGTTCATCAGCCACGATCTCTCGGTAGTGAAAGCACTGTCGGATCGTGTTTTGGTGATGCAGAAAGGGGAAGTGATGGAAGAAGGCTCTGCGGAAGATATTTTCAACAACCCGAAAAATAACTACACCAAAAAACTCATCGCTGCGTCATTCGATTTAGAAAATAAATCTAAAAAAAATGCAGCGTAAAGGGAACTAATCAACATTAACAGCGTCTTATAACTACATTCTGAAAAAGCATCTAATGGATTGCAATCTAGAATGGATATAGCAAAACTGGTTTGGCCGCCAAAAGAAAAATGTCGCATGGATGCGACATTTTTCGTTTCTGAAGGGAAATAATTCATCTCGAAGTGTCATTCCCTGGCATCAAATCACTTCATGGCATACTAACGATACAAAGACTTGGTCGACTCTCTCACAATCAAATCAATCGGTGGCAATCGAGCCTCATGCCTCTCGCCAGATAACAAGTTCAAGATCGACTGAGCACACACTTCACCAATCTCTTCAATCGGCTGTCTCAGCGTCGTCAGGGCTGGCGTGAAATACTTAGAGGTCGGCAAATCATCAAAGCCAATCACAGACACATCTTCTGGCACTTTATAACCGTGGTCAGACAGCGCCTTAATCGCACCGTAAGCCGTTTGGTCATTTGCAGCAAACAAGGCGGAGAAGTGAACCTTAGATTCAATCAACTCTACCGTTTTCTCGTAGCCAGACTCACTACTGAAATCACCCTGTTTAACGAGTTTTGGCATCACTTTTATGCCCGCCTCTTGAAGTGCTTTCTTATAGCCTTCAAAGCGATTTCCCGAATCAGGTTGACTTGAAAGCCCCTTAATATGAGCAATATTCACATGCCCTTGTTGCAGTAAATGTAAGGTTGCCATGTAGCCGCCCAACACGTTATCAATGTTGATGGAGCGGACGTTATTCTCAACAAAATCGTAGCCAACCATCACGATAGGAATGTCTTGTGCATACTTGGTAATCTCTTCTTGAGTAATGCTTCCTGTCACGATGATCATGCCATCCACGTTACTTTTTGCGAGATACTCCAACGCGTGCATTTCTAACTTTTTTTGCCAATGCCCGGTTGCTATCACTAACGAATAGCCTTGAGCTATCAGGGTTTTCTCCATGTCATTGAGAATACGGCTGGTATAAGGGCTGTCAGGGTGTTGCACCAACACACCAATGGTGAGTGAACGTCGGTTGGTGTTTTCTTGCATTTGGAAGTTAGGTTTGTAGCCCGTGTCTTTAATGGCTTGCTCAATATTTTGGCTTTTATCGTCAGACACATAAGTGGTTCGATTAAGAAAACGAGAAACTGTGCTGGGAGAAACACCAGCCAGTTTTGCTACATCGTATACTGTTGTTTTTTTTGTTTTAGTGCGCATCTCGAACCCCTAATCAAGTGACATTCGGGGAGCTTTAAGCTCCCCATCAGTTTCAACCTGCATACCACTGCTTTAGCTGAAAATCGTGTCATTAAGTTAATACAAGTAGGCGAAGATCATCCCCGGTCTAAAGTAACGACCAGCCGTATATTTCAAGCCAGTACTCAGTAACCATTTGTGTAAGCCTGCCAGCTTTTCTAACGGAATTTCACCGCTCACCATTTTAACAAAATTATCAGTATCTTTCGTCAATGTTGGATTGATCCGACCGTCAGACAGCACACAGTTTTGACATTTAAGTACACTTAGCCAGTTTTTCGCATCATTTTGCGTCAATTTAAAGGCTTCTATAAGATATTTCTCATTGACAGACACAGAGCAATTGAACCCTTCTGGCGCTGCAAATGGAATTTTTGAATAGTCATAGAGTGCGGTATACACGGTATCCATCAATGTTTCTGCTTGCTGGTTTTTACCTGCCAGACTCAACGCCGTTGCGACACTAAACTGCACACCAATCCATACATCTTGAGCCTGAAATGCCTCATGCGGCGAACCATCGGCCAACGTCATATTCGCAACCCCAAGCTTAGGGCTGTTAATTTCGAAGTTATGCTTATAAACATAGTCTAGTGCGCGTTGGATGTTCTCTTGCGGGAAAATACCTTCTAAACCGATGAGCTTTAGGTAGCTGTCAGCCAATAAAGCATCGCCAAAGCTGTTGTCTGAATCAGGTACTAAATCTAAGTAGTCTTGTGTAAAGGCTTGAGGCGCGGTCTCGCTCAATAAGCGCTTCTTAGATACTCTTTGAGACACCTTGCTGATGTTGATGGAGGTATCGGTCTCATTGAGATAGGTATTGAGCGTGTTCTTATCGGCAATCGCATCGCCCGTCAAAGTTAGGCCTAAGGTTTCCAGAGCTTGGTAGCCTTCACCCGTTAGATGCTTGGCTTGAACTGGCGTCACGAAGAAGTGGTAGTAACCCTCTTTGTCATCCCACAAGCTTTGCTCAACCGTGGCTAACGCCTTTTTAGAACGCGTTAAGTAACCGCTAGCTCGCTCGCTTTCACCCATCAATTGTGCAAGTTCGCTCGCGGCTTGCAGGCCAGCAACCCACAGGCTCGCACAATAAATAGAGATGCCGTGAGAAGCTAGGTTATCAAAGGTATCGTCTGTGCCTCGGGTTAGTGGTAAATCGTCACCCTCAGCGATCAAATTCGATAAGAAATCGATGCATTCAGTTACCGCTTGCCAGCACTCATTAACCACAGAGAGATCTTGGGTGTTTTGATAATGGCGGTACACCATCAGAATGTATTTCGGCGCTAAGTCCTTCCACTCTTTCACATTGTGCCAACTGTAAGCATCGGGCTGAATGTCGAATGGGCTGCCTAAGTCGTGGATTACCGCACCTCGAATAGCACGTACACCTTGGTACTTTTCATCAATCAATTCGGCATTAGGCGTCGCTTCGTATTCCCAGTAGCGGCGCTGAGTGAAGTCTTCCGCCAAAATGGCCTTCGAGAACGCTTTCATCACGCAGCCATCAAGCTCAGGCAGCAGATAAAGCAGCGAGAACGAGCCGTAGAAATACACATCCAGAGAGTTAAAGAATGGGTAGTCGACACACTCTTTAACCAAGAATTTATCTTCTTTATCCCATACCGTTGATTCGGCTAGGAAGGACAATGAGTTCATTGCCATCGTCGCATAACGCAATGCCGATTCTGGCTTCGATATCTTGCTTTGAGCTTGCTTTAGGAAAGCCGTTTGTTGCTCGACGATCTGTTGCTCAATCGCTTCTAGCTCTGGTAATACATCTTCTAACATCGGCAGAGCTGGCTTCGCTTGCGGGTAAAACTGCGTGTAAGCCTTATCTGAATGCCAGCCATTAAGCATGACTTTGCTGTGAGCCATCACCTGTGCAAAACGCAGGTCAACAGACTCGCCAGGTTCCAATTCAACCTGAACCACCACCAATGCGCTCAATGCTTCACGCCCCGTGTAAATTCCTGTTTGGAATTCCGCGTTGGTACGGCCTGTTTTCAGTGCGAACTCTGTTTGCTGAGCTGTCTTAGAGGTATAAAGCGTTGGTTTGACAGAAATCGAAACCTTACCAGATTCAGTCAAATGGTTATCTGCTTGAACACCAAACACCACTTCGCCTTCAATATCACTTTGATAAGGCGATTGGCTAGACAATTGAACACCCGTAAAGCTGCCGCTTTCACCCTTTAAGTTAACCACTTCATGCTGCTGAGCAATCGGATTTTGAGACAAGGTACATGCCGAATCCTGAATGCCATCACGGCCTTTTTGGTAGGTAGAGCCAATCAAGTTTTGTAGCGGCTGAGCAAGCGTAATCACGCGTGGTTGCGATGAGTTATTGGTTAATTCGAAGTGATTCCAGTGCATCGGTAAAGAACATAGGCGTTTGTTCTCTTTAACGATCGGAGAGACTACCTTACGCTTTATATTAATATCTTCGAAGCTACTGTATTTATATTCAGCCAGTGGATACAAAGCTTGATATTCTATATCCTTGCCATTAACACTATCTATATCACGGCCATTGATATTATCCATATCATTATTATCACCCGCAGTAAGTGATAATAATCTCGTTGTATCATTTATTAATAAACCATTAAAGAAATCTAAGGCTACATATAATTGACAAATAGTTGAACCTGAATCTTCTTCAATCAACAATTGAGTCTTATTTGAAAATTCAACGTTCCATTTTGTAAAGTTAGTTTTATTTTCTTGGTAGAAGCGACCATTTTTTAATGCTGTTTGAATGAGACTAATCGCATTCGACATTTCTCTACTTTCAATCTTTTTTCCATCGAACAAAGCCGGATAAAAGTTCAGGTGAACGCTTAGCTCTTGTTCATTAAGAACTTGCAGCGTGTCGATGGTTGGCACATTCATCACTGACGCATAAAAATCATTAAAATTAATAACTTGCTCTGAACAATCGACAAAGATTCCCGGAATAAAGCTGAAGTTAGGCGTGTTGCCGTTTGGTGTGAGTGTAAATGTGTTACCAATTCCGCCGACCGCCATACCGGTATTTTCTGGTGTAGTCGAAATTGGCGTGTACCAAGGTTGAATAAATTCAACTGCATCACCTTTTTTACACAAGTGTTCTGAATTTCCTGAGTAGCTCGTATATGGAATTTTATTATTCATTTTAAAACCGCCATTGAATATTTTTTTCTTCTTGTTAATATCTTTTAAAAATGGAGACATCAACATGTTTAAAATTATAAATGAAAAATTTGGAAATATTGACTCTGTCACATTAATAAACCACCAACATGGTATAGAACTTCAAATAATCAATGGATTTGGTGCTGTTATTAATAAGTATATCGTAAATAACAGTCCATTCTCTTTTATTTGTGGTTATCAGAATTATGATGAACTGATCAACCAACATCCGTTCTTTTCCCGCAGTGCTAAATTATTCCCTTTTCCAAATCGTTTAAACTTAGGTCGCTACAGTTTCGACAACCAAAACCATCAACTCCCAGCTAACTTCCCTTGGTCTGATCACGCCGTACATGGCTTGCTCTACAACCAACCTTTTTCAATCAAAAACAGCGCAGCCAATGAAAAATCAGCCAGTGTGACGCTGCAATATCAGACATCATCTTTACACCCTGCTTTCCCGTTCGCTTTTAACCTTGAAGTCACCTTCACTATCGACACAACGGGTAGACTCTCTTCCTCAACGACCGTCTCTAATCTGGGTGATTCAGCCTTCCCATTCGGTGATGCTTGGCACCCTTACTTTTCACTCGGCACTGAGCTAGCACAATGTGGACTCGCTATGTCGCCTTGCACTGAGGTCGTACATGAGAACGACCTACCCAATGGTGAAAAACAGGCTTTTGACCGTTTGTCTTTGGGTGACTCCCTGACCAGTCAAAGCCTAAACCACTGCTTTGAATTTGATTCGAAGGCAACCAACCAACTGACTTTGACACACTCAGATTCATCAGCCGCAATTCATTATCAACAAGATGCAAGCTACCCATTTGTTCAGCTATACACGCCGACGAGCGAACAAAGTATTGCAATAGAACCAATGACTTGCCCTGCTGATGCATTCAATAACCAAATAGGCTTATTGACGCTTAGCCCGAACCAATCTCAGACCTTTACTTGGCAATGCCAAGCCACCTATCAGCCAACATAAAGAAAGCAAACTAAAGCAACTGCTGTATGCGAAATCAGCCCCCAGAGAACGCATTGCTAACGAAACAACTGCAACGAAAGAAGCAAACTAAAGAAGCAATAAAGGGCGCATAAAGCGCCCTTCTCTTTGTTAACCTAAAATCACCTCGATGGTGTGCTCACCAGAGGTAAACACTGGCGCTTTATTACCTGAAATCAGGTCACCATTGACCTTCATCTCAACCACGCCCTTACATACGTTATTCGGGTTCGTGACATGAATATAATAAGTCGCACCACGGAACTGACGACGAACTTTGAACTCTGGCCACTCTGCCGGAATACAAGGGTCCACCAGCAAGCCATCAATTTCAGGTCGAACACCTAGAATCCACTGCGTACCTGCCACGTATGTCCAAGATGAAGTACCCGACAGCCATGCATTACGACCTAGGCCGAACTGTTTATGTTCGTCGCCCAAGATGTTTTGCGGGTAGCAGTATGGCTCCGATTCAAAGGTATCAATATCGTCGTTCTTAGAAGCCGGATTAATTTGACGGTAGTACTCATAAGCACGCTCGCCGTTGCCCATTTTCGCTTCCGCGATCATCACCCATGGGTTTGAATGCAGGAAGATACCGCCGTTCTCTTTCGCACCCGGTGGATATGTCGAAACGCCACCAAGTTGTGGATCAAAGCCGTTGTAGCCTGGAGTTGAAAGCTTGATACCATTGGTCGTGTTCAGCTTGTTGTAAACCGAATCTAGCGCTTGTGTGGCACGTTCTTGTGTCGCGAAACCAGAAATCACAGGCCAGCTTTGACCGTTAGTGTAGATCTGCCCTTGTTCATTCTTGTGAGAACCAATTGGCAGGCCTTGCTCATCAAAGTAACGCACAAACCATTCGCCATCCCAACCGCACTCATTCACTGTGCTCTGCATTTGTTGGTATTGCTCTTTGAACTGAGCGGTCAGCTGTTCCTCACCGCGTAACTCACAGAGGTCGAGCATATCAAGCAGGGCTTTACCGTACATGTTAGCGACCATCATCGACTCAGCACCCGTTGGCAGGTTCACCGTGTCATTCCAGTCTGCAAAACCTAATAACGGTAGGCCGTGCTCACCCGTATTGGTGTAGGTAAACTCGATCGCGCGACACAAGTGATCCCAAACGGTGCCTATTTCCACAGGGTTGCCCGCTTTGTCTTTTTGATAGAACGGAATCACTTTGTTCAAGAAATCAGCATTGCCTGTCTCTTTCACATATTGAGTGACTGCGTAGATGATCCACAGATGATCGTCGCCGTAGTAATCCGGACGATCTTCCTCTTCACGTGAGTCACCCGCGTTCGCTTCCATGGTTGATGGGAAGAACTGGTGCATCGCAGAACCATTGATGTTTTGCACTGGTAGTAAGCGCTCAATGAACTCACGCGCCTCTTCTGGCATATGAGTAATCACGCCCAACGTATCTTGCGAAGAATCACGGAAACCGATGCCACGTGCGCCATAGCCAAGCTGGTACAGAGACAGGTAACGAGACCAGTTTTTAGTGGTGTGACACTGACGTGGGTTATGTACGTTAAGCATCGAGTTCATAGCAGGGTCTGGCGTTTCAACCTGAACCGCTTGTAGGTAACCATCCCAATGTTCAGCCAGTTCAGCGAAAGCTGAATCAACCACTTGATGGTCACGATATTTAGCCAGCAGAGGAAATGCAGCTTCTAGGCTCTGTTCTTGCGCGATTTGTACGACCGTACGTTCTGTCTGCTCTGGAGATAACCAACCCAAACGCAGGTTCAGTGCGCCAATGTTGTCGCCACGCAAACACTCGGTGTTGCCTAATTCATCATTGTTTAGTGCTTCTGGCGCTGCCCATGTGCCGTAGCCCAAATTACCTAGGAACGATTGGCGATCACCATCAAAAGACGTTGCAGGGCGATCCGCTGTCATCAGATTTACCGCGTAGTCACGCTTCATGAAAGCATACTGCTCAAGCACGGTGTGACCCGATTCTTGTTGGTGTGCTTTTAGCGTCATGGTTTGTGGAACCCAGTCTGCATTGAGTAGTTGCTTAAGTGCATCGAAGTGTGTGAATTCGTACACAGGCACCACATCAACATGCAGTGCTTTGTCTGAAATGTTGGTGACTTTGATGTCTTGTAGCAGTACTTGGTCAGCTTTTGGTACAAAGAAAGTCGCTTCACAACGCACACCAAAAGCTTCTGCAATGATGGTGGTGTAAGACAAACCGGTGTGGTTTTCAAACTTATCTAACGGCTTTAAAGTTGGCGTGTAGAAAGGTGAAAACACCTCTACATTGCCCGCTTCATCACGTACCTTGAGGTACATCGTCGAGCCTTTGAAGTCTGAGTTTGGCAGTTGAGCAATGTACTTAGTGATACGGTTGAGTGCAGGATCGCCCTTACACAACAACACGCCACCGTTGCTATCAACAATGCCACCGAAATCTAATGTGCCGACATAGTTACACCATTTGATCGGCGTACACGGTGTGGTTGCTACGTATTCTTTGCTTTTATCGTCAAAATATCCGAATTTCATCATCACTATCCCTAGCCCCTCCCAAATCAGGAGGAGCCAAAACAATTTGTCGTAAGTTGGTTGGTGTCAGCTCAATGACTGATTTAAATTGATTGGCTAGCTCGCTAGCGAGTTCTCACTCAGAGCATCGAACAAGTGGAAAGCATCCAAATCCAAGTAAAGCGTCAGATCTTTTACATCCACTTCAGCCGCTTGGGTTTCAACCATCAGCGGTTGACCGCCAATTTCTGTTTTCAGAAGAATGCTTGCGCCCAGTAATTCCTTGTCTTTGATTTTCACAGGGAATGGCAGCACGCGGTCGTGGTCAACTTGCTCGGCACGTAGGTGAATGTCTGTTGGACGAACACCAAAATGCAGCGCTAGGTTTTTAGACGCCAGAGACTTAAAGCGCTCAGGCAGTGGGATATGAACATCGCCAATTTCAACGAAGTACTCGCCTTCTTTTTCAATCAGTTTTGCTTCCAACATGTTCATTGACGGGTTACCAATGAATTGCGCGACAAACTTGTTTGCAGGACGCTGGAACACCTCGGTTGGTGTACCAACTTGAGCAACATAACCGTCTTTCAGGATCACGATGCGATCCGCCAGTGTCATCGCTTCGATCTGATCGTGGGTTACGTAGATCGTGGTGGTTTTAAGCTCGCGGTGTAGGTGTTTGATCTCTTCACGCATCACGCCACGAAGTTTTGCATCTAGGTTAGATAACGGCTCATCAAACAAGAAAACCTTAGGCGTGCGAACCATCGCACGGCCCATTGCCACACGTTGACGTTGACCACCAGAAAGCTCTTTTGGCTTGCGGTTCAGTAGTGGATCAAGCTCTAGCATTTTCGCCGCTTTTAGCACTTCTACGTCGATTTCTGCTTTTGGCATGCCCTTCAGTTTTAGCGCAAAGGCGATGTTCTCGTACACCGTCATATGTGGGTACAGAGCGTAGCTTTGGAATACCATCGCCAAGTCACGGTCTTTCGCATCGACTTTATTCATCAACTTGCCGCCAACCACGATGTCACCAGAGCTGATGCTTTCAAGGCCAGCTAGCATGCGTAGCGTTGTCGATTTACCACAGCCAGATGGGCCAAGGAAAACCACGAACTCACCGTCTTCAACCGTAAAATCAAACTCTTTGACGACTTCAACATCACCGAATGATTTTTTGATGTTCTTAAATTCTACTTTAGCCATTATCTGTTCTCCTCAGCGCGCTCTAGCAGCATATTTCGGTACGCAATTGCGCTCTGTTTCAATGTTCTTTCTTGGGTGGTGTAGTCAACATGGACAATGCCAAAACGCTGGCAGTAGCCAAATGCCCACTCAAAGTTGTCCATCAGGCTCCAAGCGAAGTAACCATCAACTTTCACACCCGCTTCAACCGCGTTGTGAACCGCTTCGATGTGACCTTGGAAATAACGAACTCGTTGGTCGTCCATCACTTGTCCATTAACGCGCTCGTCGTTGCCTGCAGCACCGTTCTCGGTGATGTAGATAGGTGGCATATTTTCGTAACGAGCATCCAGTCTTACCAATAAATCGGTTAAACCTTGTGGGTTAATTTCCCAGCCGATGTAAGTGTGTTCAGCGTCAGTCTGTTTTACTGATTCAATATCCCCGTTCTCGTTGAAGCGAGCGACATTGCGTGTGTAGTAGTTGATGCCGATGTAATCGACAGGTGCGCTGATGATGTCTAAATCACCTTCAAGGATCATCGGCATGTTCATCGCTTGGCGCTCAACGACCAGTTGTGGGTATTCGCCCTTCAATACTGGGTCGATGAACCAGTGGTAGTTCTCCGCTTCGCAGTAATCTGCTGCCCCTTGATCTTGTGGCGTCAGCGGGTAAGCCGGGGTCGCGTTGAATACCACACCATGCTTCGCGTGAGGTGCATTCTTGCGAAGGATCGGCATTGCCAAACCGTGTGCCAGCATTAGGTGGTGAGACGCTAGGTAGCCCTCTTTTTCGCCCTTGATACCTGGCGCATGTTCGCCCCAGCGGTAACCTAGGAATGCAGACACAAACGGTTCATTCAGCGTGGTGTACACATCGATGTTGTCACCAAAGTATTTACTCACCACTTCTGCGTATTCTGCGAATTTGTAAGACGTTTCGCGGTTTAACCAGCCACCTTTATCTTCAAGGTATTGCGGAAGATCCCAGTGATACAGCGTCACATATACCTTCATGCCACGAGCATGACACTCATCGATGATCTGACCGTAAAACTCTAGGCCTTGCTGGTTCACGACACCGTCTTGCGGCAGGATGCGCGGCCATGCAATAGAGAGACGGTAAGCATCAACGCCTAAGCCTTGAATCATCTCGATATCTTGTTTCCATAAGTGGTAGTGGTCACACGCCACATCACCATTGTCGCCGTTATCGACCTTACCCGGCGTCTTACAGAAAGTGTCCCAGATAGACGGTGTACGACCGCCCTCTTCAACGCCGCCTTCAATTTGGTATGAAGATGTCGCGACACCGAATACAAATTCCTTACTGCGTAACTTTGAATCACTTGGAAGTTGATATTTATTCATTGTTATAACCCTTAAACCTAACCTTTGACTGCGCCGGACGTTAAACCACTGATCATCTGTTTCGATGCGAACAAGTAAGTAATCACGAGTGGTAAAATAGAAATTGTGGTGCCTAGCATTACCGCGCCCCATGGCGTATTCGGAATACCTTGAACACTTCGAAGCGCTTGCGTAATAACATAGTTATCTGGGTTGTTTAGCACCACGAGAGGCTGCATAAACATGTTCCAGAAGAAAACGAACTGAACGATAGCCAGTGTTGCTAAGGCAGGCTTCATCAGTGGCAATACCACACTCCAATACGTTCTGAACTCACCAGCACCATCCAATTTCGCTGCTTCAAGTAGCTCTTTGGGAATCGATGCAATCACGTGCTGACGCATCAAGAAGATACCAAATGGTGTCGTGGTGAACGGTAGCCATACCGCCATGTGGTTATCCAGCAAGCCTAAGAATTTCACGATCATGAAGTAAGGGATCAAGCTAAGTACCGGCGGAATCGCCATTGAGCCAACCAGCATGCCGAACAACACGTTCTTACCGCGGAACTTAAACACAGCAAACGCGTAGCCACCCATGCTACAAAACAGCAGCGAGATGGTGGTGCCTAAGAAAGCCACGTAAATCGAGTTAAACATCGCTTTCCAGAACGGCATGATTTCAAGCAATTTGGCGTAGTTAATCGCCAGGCTATCGCCAATCGCAAAGCTAATGCCCGTGCCGAAAATTTCAGAACGGTCACGAGTTGATAGCAGTGCCGACCATACAAATGGAAAGACTGTAATCAGCGCTGAAACAACCAGTAAGATGCCTAACATGACCATCAAGATCTTAGTCAGAATGTACATGCTGCGTTCGCTTGGCATCAGTCCACTTAGTGGTGAGGTATTTGTCTTAATTGATGTCGACATCTTAATGTTCCCCTAAGCCTTTCTTACCGAAGAGTAAAAATTGAACCAATGTACAAGTCGCGATGAGTGCAAACAGTAACCATGAGATAGCGGATGCTGTGCCCATTTCTAGCCATTCCCAACCCACTTTGTAGAGGTACATCGAGATAGTTAAACCAGATTGGCCAGTACCGCCTGTACCACGTGTTAGTACGAACGGTTCTTCAAACATTTGCAGGTTACCGATGATGGTCATCGTGATAGCAAAGAAGATGAATGGACGAATCATTGGTAGTGAAATGTTCCAGAAGCGGCGGAAGGCATTGGCACCATCCATACGTGCAGCTTCTAAGATGTCTTTAGGAATCGTCATTAAACCTGTGGTGTAAAGGACGATGTTAAAACCGGTGTATTTCCAGAAAACCATGATTGCGATAGACGGCTTCACCATAGTGGCATCGTCTAACCAACGGATGGGTTGGAAATCGTTAACCCAAGCGAATGCCCAACCAAACAGCGTGCTATCGGCTAGTGCCATTAGCGTTTGGTTAATAATTCCTGAGTTAGGAGAGTACATATTGAAGAAAATCAGTGACGCTGCGACCGTTGATGTAATAAACGGTAGAAAGTACGCCGATGTTAGCCAGTGACGCATACGGTCACCCATTGAAACCAACATGTAAGCCACTGGAATAGCGACTAAGTGCTGAGCCACGCCTGAAGTGATCGCTAGCCAAAGCGTGTTCTTCAATGAACGCCATAGCCATGGGTCCGTTAAAGCAATGTGATAGTTCTCAAAACCAACGAACTCCATCGCATCCATGCCTCTTACCGGGTTCCACTCGTGGAACGACAGGTAAACAGAGAACAACAGCGGGAAGATCCCAAATACAGAAAAAATGATCAGAAACGGCAGAAGAAATCCATACGGTGTAAGCGCTTTCAAATTTAGACGAGAAAAAAGGCTTTTGTCCGCAGGTTCTATCGTTGTGCTCGCTGTATGATTCATAGTAACGACCTCTTAAAAAGGAAGCGCGTTATCCACGCTTCCTCACTTACTTAAAGTAAAAACAAATTAAAGATTACGCGTGCGACGCTTGATTAGACGCTCTGCCTCTTTAAGCGCTGTCTTGATGTCTTTGCCTTCATCAAGTACTTCCATCAAAGCGTTCTCTAAGATAATAGAACGTGCAACGTGGTCGCCTTGTGCTGGAGAGACGGGTTTGATGTTTTGCGCCACTTCAGCAAAAAGAAGACGGGCTTTTTGTCCACCGAGGAACTCCATCTCTTCTTGGAAAAGCTCATCGTCATACGTGGTGATGTTCGCTGGGAAAGCAGCAATCGTTTCGAAGTGTTTAAGCTGTACTTCACGATCCGTCGTCATGTATTCAATAAGCGCCCAAGCTTCATCTGGGTTGTCTGATTGAGTTGGAATTGAAAGGAATGAACCACCCCAGCTGCCGTAGATACCATCAGGTAGGTTTTCTACTGCCCACTTGCCTTTAGTTTCAGGTGCAATCCAGTTGTTTAGGTGACCAAGAAGCCAAGCGCCAGAAAGTTGAGTTGCAAATGTGCCGTTGCGGAAGCCTTCGTACCATTCGTTAGACCAAGCCAAAATGCGGCCGTCTAAGCCTTTGTCGCGAATCTCTTTTGCTACTTCAAAAGCGTGAACAAAACGCTCTGATGTCACCACTGGGTTGCCATCTTTATCGAAGTACAGACCTTCACCTTCAGGAACCGTCGTGAAGATGATCGCTTGTGCTACGTCTGCCGCTGAAGCAATAAGTTGTACGTTTTGCTCTTTCAGTTTTTCACCAGCAGCGATGTATGAATCCCAATCTTTGATTGCTTCTTCTACATCAATGCCCGCTTTTTCGAATACGTCGGTACGGTAGTACATAACACCTGGACCTAGGTCGACAGGAATGCCGTACATGTCGCCGTCAGCGCCTTTACCTTGTGCCCATGCGTATGGTGCGAATCGTTCTTCGTATTTATCTGCACCGTAGTTTTCAGACAGGTTAACTAGGCCGCCAGATCCAACAAATGGACCAATTTTCTCAACGTCGACAACAATCACATCACCGGCACCAGAACCCGTTGCAAGGTTCGTTGTGAGTTTCGTGTGGTGGTCACCGTGGTTGTTCATAAGGTAATCAACTTTGATACCCGTTTCCTTTTCGAAATCAGGCAGTAATACCTTCAGGCTGCTATCGAAATCAGGGAAACCGTCGAAACGAATTTCTTTGTCTGCTGCATTTGCAGCTGTTGTACCTAATCCTAAAGCAACCGCGCATGAAAGCGCTAAGGTCTTAAATTTCATGTTCTATCCTTAATATTTTTATAGGGTAACTGGTAAATCCGATACCGAGTTTCTAGTGACCAACGTCGGCAGCAATTTAAAGTTCACGTCATGTTTTATTTTTTTTAGCTTCTGTAGAGTGAGCTGTACTGCTTCAACGCTCATCTCTTCAATAGGGAAATTAATGGTGGTCAAACTAGGGGTCAGATAGCGCGCGAAGATGGTGTTATCGAAGCCCACCAGTGATACATCTTTCGGAACAGACAGTCCCTCTTGATGCAACACCTCGAAGGCGCCAAATGCCATGTGATCGTTTGAAGCAAATACCGCCGTAAAGTGGCATTTTCTGTTGATCAACTTCTTCATGGCGCTGATGCCTGTCTCTTCAGTAAATCCCGCCTCAGAGACTAAGGCTTCATCGTATGGCACACCGGCTTCTTCCAGTGCCTTGCGATACCCCTGCAAACGCCCCCTAGCGTCGGCTTTATCTAAAGGCCCGGTAATACACGCGATATCTGTATGTCCCTTTTGCAAAAGATATTGAGTAGCGAGTAGCCCCCCGACTTCGTTATCAATATCAATGCAACTCATCGCCATTTCTGGGATGAAGCGGTTAATTAAAACCACAGGGGTCCCCTGTTCTTCCAATTCAATTAAATAGTCATCACTGAGCAGTTGAGTATGAAGAATCAAAGCATCGACACGACGCCCCAACAGAAACTCCACCGACTCGCGCTGCCCTTGTTCGGTGTTCGAACCCGCTGTAACCACTGCGTGGTAACCGAAGCGGCGTAGGTTTTCCTCTATGCAATGCAAGATGCCTGAATAGAAAGATCCGCCCAGTTCTGGAACAACAACACCCACACTTCCGGTACGACTTGAAGCCAAAGCCTGAGCGATAGAGTTCGGGCGATAACCCAGCTCTTTGATCGCCTTTTCAACCTTTAACTTCTTGTCGTGGCTCACTCTACTGGTGCCGTTAATCACTCTAGACACTGTCGCTTGAGACACACCTGCATGCTCTGATACGTGTTTAATTGTTGCCACTCGAACCTCGATACTTCATTAGCTTGTAACCGCTTACAAAACGATTATTAAGAAATTACGTTTTAGTTGAAGTGAGTGTCATCACACTAAACTTGGAGGTAAAAAGGCTGGATTTGGAAATCTTGAAAGCGCTTACAGATTCACTTCACACCATGAAACTGTTTCATGAGATTCTTGCTCACCTTATCAAAACAGCACTCGGTTACTTGCTCCCAAAGTGCTAACAAGCATGCATAAACTCCGTTTTCAAAAAGCACGATTCGGTGATGAACCCGCAACAGGCGGTAATATACAGAGCAAAATTGACCCTATTATTTCAGTGGCTATGCGAAATTGTATGGGAACATTTCATAGGCACTTCTAATTCTCTTTCCAGAACCCGAAACTTGAAACAACAACGCCCAGCAAAGGCTGAGCGTGAAACATTGAAAAACTTAGAGTCGCCTTTAAACCTCGTTTTCTGATTGCTCCGCGAGCTTAAACTCTTGAGTTAGTGAGAACTGCTGCTGCGACATGGTTTCAAGCTGTTGACCATGAGAAAACAAAACCTGAGATCGTTGTGAGTTATCTTCAGCCAAGATGTGTATCTGGCTGATATTTTGAGTGACTTGAGAGGCAACCACTTGATGCTCTATCGTCGCGGTCGCAATTTGATGACTTCTTTGCTCTACTTCGTTGAGAAGATCAGACACCGTCGATATCGAGTGATTCACTTCGCCCGTTTGCTCAACACATTGAACCATCCCCACCACACATTGATTGATTTGTTCAACCGCCAGTTTAGAGCTAGTTTGCAACTGCTCGATCTTGTTGTGTATCTCTTGCGTCGAGGCATTGGTTTTCGCTGCTAACACTCGAACCTCATCCGCAACCACAGAGAAACCACGCCCTTGCTCTCCAGCTCGCGCCGCTTCTATTGCCGCATTCAACGCCAGTAGATTAGTTTGCTCAGAGATCCCAGATATCACATCCAAAATGGAGCCAATGCTGGCACTTTCGCTTTCGAGCTGGCCAATGGTCGCTGTTGATTCTGCTAACTTACGCTCTAAACTGCCCATTAACTCGACGCTTTTATCCATGGTCTTCTGACCAGCACAGGAACTCGACACCGCTTCGGTTACAAGCGTTAGCGTTTGATTAGCGGCTTGAGTTATTTCGGTCACCGAGCACTCGATCTGCTCCATAGCTGTTGCCACCATCACGGTCTGATTGGTTTGGTCTTGCATCGCCTCGCTCAATGAACGGCTCGTACTTTGATTCTCTATGGACGCCTCTTTTAAGCACGTCGACGAATAACGCATGTTCTCAATCATTTGAGTCAGATGACTGATCACTAAGTTGACCTTGTCGCTCACTGAGCCAAACTCATTATTGGCTTGATACTGCACCATCGCGCTCAAGTCTTTATTGGCAACTTGGTCGAGTGCACTTTGTAGCAGCTTGCTTGGTTTACGGATACCTTTGGCAATATTCAACCCGATCAACAGAGCAATAAGCACGGAAGCAAGTGCAATAAAACCCTGCATCACAAGGGCTTGCTGTGAAGAGCCCATCGATTTGTGATACAGGCGTGTCGCGGTGTCTTCAGCGTACATTGAAAGCTCATCAAAGTGACTTAACTGTTGATCGATTAGCTGTTCAATTTCCTGCTTTTGAAGGGAGATAGACTCATCGAGTTTGACGGTTTCTTTATGGGTAGCGACTGAGCCACTGGCTGAAAACGCGTGTGAAGCGAGCAACGATAAAGACTGTTTACTGCGGCGCAGCAAAGATGAATCCAGATTATCTAAACCTGCGACCGCTTGTTCGAATCGCTCTTTGCGACTTTGTAGGCGACGCTCTACCCCACGAACCTCCGAAGATGTTTGCAGTGAAAACGCTTCGTTGGCTTCCGCGGCAATCAAACTCAATTGCACCAACAAAGCTTCGACTGCCTTTTGTGTCTGCTCTGAATCTGCACTCGCGAGTTGATTCACCAAAGTATTATTGAGCTGTCCAACCACAGATTGAAATTGCGCTTGTCCCATCGAACCGAGATCTTTGCTATCCAAATACTCAACATAAAGCTCTAATACCTGCTCTATCTTATCGATAGTCAACAAACCTGTTTGAGTGATGTTGTTAAGCATGGCTTCCATTTGTGAACCAGCTACGCCCTTACCTTCGAACCAGTTCAATTGCTGCTGATATAGCTCGATGTTGTTTAAGACGGTTTGTTTCAGTGGCTCAAGTTCATCAATATAGTTAGCGGATAAGTAGGGTGTGGTGCTGCGATTAATGTCCAGAAATCGGATGGTTAACGTTGAAGATTGAAGTATTAATGGCGTAGCTTGCTGGGTGATGTTTTCGATTCGAGTGGTGATGTCTTTATTGCTACTGATGCTTAACCATGCAGAACCCAGCATGATCACAATCAGTACGAAGAAACCTAAATAAACTCGAGACACGATGGAAGAAAGTCTCATAGTAAATCCCTGATCTAGTGGCGAAAAAAAGGGCACAAAAATGTGCCCAAGAATGGAGTTAATTGAAACGTGCCCTAATCAATCTGCCTTTAGGGCTAAAATGGACAGTATTTACGTACTATTGAAAAGCATGGATATTCGAAAGCATGGCTCTTTGAAAATATGCCGAATTCAAAGAGCCGCTCTTTCTATATCGGTGATTACCACCAAGCTTCAAACATTGCGCCGAACGACAATGTGTCAACATTCGTTGTCTTCACTGTGTTGCCTTTGGTTTCTACATCACCCACGGTTGTGTAGAAACGAAGCATTGGACGGCTCCAAGGTAAGCCACCTAGAGAAACGTTTTGAGAAAGCGTTACTTTCCATGCGTTCTCTTCACCGTCGTCATCGTAATCAACCATGCCGTAGCCCGCTTCTAACCATGTAGAATGAACATCATCCCATTGGTACTGTGGACGAACGATACCCGCGTATTCAGTATTCTCACGATCTAAGTCTGAGCCAGAGTTGTCTTTGTAAGACACTAAGTAATCAATGATGAACTGTTCAGATGCAGCGTAGCTACCCTCAACACTTGCATAAAAAGTCTGGTAATCACCTTTAAGGTCATATACCGATGAATCGGCACCGTCACCGTACTTAACAACCAACTTGTTAGACTCACCCAAGCCTAATGTTGCACCTACTAGGTAGGCCGTTTCATCACTGACTTTTTGTCCTTGAGTCACGACAGGCTGCATTGAATCTGTCACTGGATCGTATACGTACTCAGTCGTCGTAGACGTATCCGCTTCGCTCGATGCAAAACCGTAGTTCGCGTAAAAATCCAGATTACCAATACCTGCGTCAATACTGTGTAGCTTCGCTGTCACGGCGTATCGGCCATTGTCATTTACGAGGCCGCCTTTCACTTGGCCAACAAAGCCCATATCTAGCTTGGCACCGCCGAAATCTAGGTTGTTAAAACCAGCACCTTGACCATCGTGTGTCATCCAGAAGTAATCGTTCAAACCTTGTTGCGGACGTTGATGGAAGTCACGACCAGCCCACATGTAAAGCTCAGGCTGGCTTTCAAATACATTGGTTACACCAGCGTACATTTTTTTCATGCTCAGGCCACCGTCATCAGCCCATGCGTCTGCTTCCCAGTGGTCAGCCATGAATACGATGTCCCAGATAGCGCCGTTGTCAGCTTGGAAAAGCTTAGCTAACTGAACTTCACCACCATTCGCTTCGTTACCTAAACGACCAACAGAGCGGCCTGTTGTACCGATGTCTACATAACGCTCATCACCACTTTTGTAGTGAGCGCCGTAGCGAGCGTAACCAGAGAAGACGATACCGTCTGGCACAGTTGTTTCTGAAGTTAGAACCGCTTGTTGCTGATCATCAACATACTTGATGTCCCCAACTTGAGATTCCAACTCTTGGATTCGTTGCTCGAGAGCAGCAAGATCCGTTTCTGCAGCAAAAGAAGAGAGTGAAGCAAGCGAAGCCGCCACTGCGACCGTTATTGGCAAAAGCTTAAATTTTTGCATTGTAATTCCCTATTATTTTTTTGAGTTTTCATCGAACAGGGAAATATTAAGCAATGAAAGCGTTGAAAAGTTGGTCGCTGTTCACACTGATAAATTAGGTCGAGAGCCATGAAACTTTTAGAAAAGTCATACCCAAAACTATTAATTTAATATCAGAAACTTAGGACGGGAAACGCGTGAAATATCAGCTTGAAATCGCTTTCATTTCATCAGTATTGGTGGCGGCTATCACGGAAAACAGTGTGTGAAAGTGAAGGAAATATGACGCAGTTTTGATTGGTTTTCATATATATGAAAAGCCTCAAAATCTAAGGTAGATTTTGAGGCTTCTTGGTCTGAGTAAAATACCCAGTTATCTAGAATCAAGCATTCGTTAAAGTGAATCTAGAGACGCAACCCCCATATTGAACAGAGTAAATGCGTAGATATCGGCGGTGAGATCGATCGCTTTGCTGAGCGGCATTCCGGCGCCATGGCCCGCATTAACATCAATACGAATCATCACGGGCGCACTACCTTCATGCTTATCTTGCAGCTCTGAGATGAACTTATAAGAGTGAGCAGGCACTACGCGGTCATCGTGATCAGCGGTCGTCACCAATGTTGCTGGATAATCCGTGCCACGCACCACATTATGAACCGGAGAATAGCCAAGCAGATATTCGAACATCTCTCTGTTCTGCGCGGATGTGCCATAGTCGTACGCCCACCCTTCGCCAGACGTGAATGTGTGGTAACGCAACATGTCCAACACACCAACCGCAGGTAAAGCCACTTGGAAAAGCTCTGGCCTTTGAGTCATACAAGCGCCTACCAGCAAGCCTCCGTTAGAACCGCCGCGAATCGCCAACTTATCGCTACTGGTGTAGTTTTCTTCAATTAAGAACTCGGCAGCAGCAATGAAGTCGTCAAAGACATTCTGCTTTTTCTGCTGAGTTCCCGCTTTGTGCCACGCCTTACCATACTCACCACCGCCACGCAGGTTCGGCACCGCATATACGCCACCCAGTTCTAGCCAACTGCCAACCGTGCCCGAGAAAGAAGGCGTTAGGCTAACGTTAAAGCCACCATAGGCGTACAACATGGTTGGATTATTGCCATCTAACACTAATCCTTTCTTATAAGAGATAAGCATCGGAACCTTGGTGCCATCCTTCGAGGTATAGAAGACTTGTTTAGACTCAAATTGATCCGACTCAAACGGAGACTCAGAGCGTTGGTAGATTTCAGAATTGCCTGATTCGACATCGAAAGAGAAAATCGTTGGCGGCGTTACATAGTTGGTAAAGGTGTAATAAAGCTGAGTTTGCTCGTTTTTTCCACCTAAGCCACTGGCCGTTCCCAGCCCAGGCAAATGAATTTCACGAACTAGGTTACCTTGGTAATCCAACTGCTCAATCTTAGACACCACATCCACCATGTAGTGAGCAAACAAGTGGCCACCACCCGTGCTGATATCCAATGGCTGTGGCTTTTCAGGGATGATTTCGAGCCATTTCCCATCGCGAGTACCAAAGCTCACCACCTTGCCATTAGGCGCATCAAGATTCGTATATAGAATGAAGGTCTCATCTTGGTTATCGATGAGATAAATGTCGCTATCCACATGATCAATCAGCGTGTTCAGCTGTTGTTCTGGTGAGTTTAAATCGATATAGAACAGTCTATTACCCGATGTCGACTCTCGCCCTAGAATGATCAAGTAACGGTCGTCTTCGGTGGTATAGCCTGATACATAGCGGTGCTGCTCAGCGTTGTTCTCACCAAAGATAACTTTGTCGCTAGCTTGCTCTGTACCCAACTCATGGAAGTACAGCTTGTGTTGCTCAGTACGAGCAGAGAGTTCACTGCCGTCTGGCTTGTCGTAACTAGAGTAATAAAAGCCGCGATTACCCAACCAAGAAATACCAGTAAATTTGGCGTCAGTGATTTCGGCTTCAAGCTGCTGTTTAGTCTCGGTATCAATCACGAAGATCTTGCGCCAGTCGCTACCACCTTCAGAAATGCTGTACGCCACTAAGCTGTAGTCTTTAGAAAACGACACCGAGCCTAGAGATGTGGTGCCGTCTTCCGAGAAGGTATTCGGATCTAGGAATACTTCAATCGACTGACCTTCTTTCTGACGATAAAGAATACTGTGATTCTGCAGTCCATCATTCTTATAGAAATAGGTGTAATCACCTCGCACAAACGGCTGTGAGCTCTTTTTGTAGTCTTGCGCTTTCGCTAATCGCTCTCGCAGTTCTGCGCGATACGGGATTTGAGCGAGGTAATCAAACGTGATTGCGTTTTGACTCGCCACCCACTTCGCGGTCTCGTCACTTCTGTCGTCTTCTAGCCAACGATATGGGTCTTCGATTATCTGACCAAAGTAGTCATCGCTGACGATCTGTTTATTGGTGATTGGATATGGATACTCTTTTAAATAGCTCATCGTGATCCTTATTAAAAATAGTGAGAAATCGTCAAGTAGCGCGTTCTGATATGTTCAATCAATAACTTAATCTTGTTTGGTGGCTGGCGAGTAAAAGGGTACACCGCATAAATTCCCAACTTTTTGCCTACCAAATCAGGGAAGATATCCACCAGCTGACCATTGCGAATGTCGTGATAAACCAGACAACGTGGTACGTACGCCACACCATGCCCACCCAGCGCCGCTTTTCTTAACGCGGTCGCATTGTCAGTCGAAAAAGAGCCCGCAACACGCACGATATATTTGTCATTGTCGGTACAGCCATCTTTACTATGCAGAAACTGCCATTCGCTAGCACCCGTTGTTTGATAGGCGTATTGCAAGCAATTGTGCTGCACTAAATCTTTAGGCAGCATCGGCTTACCGTTCTTAGCAATATAAGACGGCGAAGCGCACACCACCCATTGTGAATCCAATATATGACGAGCAATGAGGCTTGAATCTTCCAAGTAGCCGGTTCGAATCACCAAATCGAGACCATCCTCAACCAAGTCGACAAAGCGATTATTCAGAGACATATCGACCGTTAAACCTGGGTGCATATTACAAAACTCGGCCACAGCGTCTGCGAGAATCAAATCTCCGGAGATAGTAGGCACTGACATTTTGATATGACCACTGACATTTTCACCATAGCCTGAAACTGCGTCCATAGCCTCTTGAGCTGCCTGCTTCACATTTTTGGCCCCGTGTAACATTGCCTTGCCCGCCTCAGTCAAGGTCAATTTACGCGTGGTTCGATATAATAATTGCACGCCAATCTCTTCCTCTAAACGCGCAATTCTTTTACTAACTACCGAATTTGTAAGGTTATTTTGCTCTGCCACCTTACTGAAGCTGCCTAGTTCTACCACCTGTGAAAACAGGATCAAATCGTCTGCTCGCATCTGATTATGCCAATTTTGGAATTAATTATTTTCATTATTTCCCTATATCAATAAAAAATAAAGGGGTAAATTCACGCCAAATTAACAAAACAATTACAAAAACAGTCATTCCAATTACAAGATTCGCCTAAAGAAGGTTCCCGTTTAGAGGCCAAAGCGATTCAAATAATGACAAACCATAACGTGATCTTTACTTCAAACATGAACGTTTGAAAACAGTACGAGGAAGTACCCATGAGTGAAACTCTACTAGCCCTATTGGCATTTTCACCAATAGTTGTTGCAGCGATTCTGCTGGTTGGCCTTAACTGGCCTGCAAAAAAAGCGATGCCTGTGGCATTTGCCTTAACCGTTGCTATCGCCCTACTTGCTTGGGACATGTCTGGCACTCGCGTGCTGGCTTCTGTATTCCAAGGCTTCGGCATTACAGTGTCGGTTCTCTGGATTGTGTTCGGCGCCATCTTCTTATTAAACACTTTGAAACACACCGGAGCTATCACCACCATCCGCAACGGATTCACTGATATATCCGCTGACCGTCGTGTTCAAGCAATCATCATTGCTTGGTGTTTCGGTTCATTCATTGAGGGCGCATCTGGCTTCGGCACACCCGCTGCAATCGCCGCTCCCTTACTCGTTGCAATCGGCTTCCCAGCATTAGCTGCGGTACTGATGGGCATGATGATTCAATCTACGCCGGTATCGTTTGGCGCGGTTGGTACACCTATCATTGTTGGCGTAAACAAAGGTTTGGATACGCACAACATCGGTGAAAGCCTGATTGCCAATGGTTCAACATGGGATGCTTACCTACAACAGATCACATCAAGTGTTGCGATCATCCACGCCTGCGTTGGTGTGATGATTCCTGTATTGATGGCGATGATGCTGACTCGCTTCTTCGGTAAGAACAAAAGCTGGACTGAAGGTCTTGATATCCTGCCATTCGCACTGTTCGCAGGTGCCGCTTTCACCATTCCTTACGCACTAACGGGTGTTTTCCTAGGTGCTGAGTTCCCATCACTGATTGGTGGTTTGGTTGGCCTTGCGATTGTTGTAACAGCAGCAAAACGCGGCTTCCTAGTACCTAAATCAAAATGGGATTTTGAGAGCGAAGACAAGTGGCCTGCAGAATGGCTAGGTTCTCTGAAAATCGACCTTGACGACAACAATCAAGGCCATAAGAAGATGAGCATGGCGATGGCATGGGCACCATACGTGCTGCTAGCGGTGACCTTGGTTGCGAGCCGCGTGAGCCCTGAATTCAAAGGCCTACTGAAGAGCGTTAGCCTATCGTTCAGCAACATCCTTGGTGAAACCGGTGTGAGCACTGCGATTCAGCCTCTGTATCTACCGGGCGGTATCTTGGTCTTCGTCGCGCTGGTTGCTGTTCTCATGCAATCTCGCAGCGCAACGCCACTGGCTAAAGCCTTCGGTGAATCGAGCAAGACTCTGATTGGCGCAGGCTTTGTGTTGGTGTTCACCATCCCAATGGTTCGTATCTTCATTAACTCTGGTGTGAACGGCGCAGATTTAGCAAGTATGCCCGTAACCACGGCAAACTTCGCAGCTGACCTCGTTGGTAGCGCATTCCCAGCATTGAGTGCAACGGTTGGTGCGTTAGGTGCCTTCATTGCAGGTTCGAACACAGTTTCAAACATGATGTTCAGCCAGTTCCAATTCGAAGTAGCGCAGACTCTGACTATCTCTAGTGCCGTGGTTGTTGCTCTACAAGCCGTTGGTGCAGCAGCAGGTAACATGATTGCGATTCACAACGTGGTAGCGGCATCAGCAACTGTTGGCTTGCTAGGACGCGAAGGTGCAACCCTACGTAAGACAATCATTCCAACGTTCTACTACTTGGTGATGACAGGCATCATCGGCCTAGTGGTTATCTACGGATTCAAAATGACCGACGCACTTATGTAAACCATAAGTCGTTCAAAAGCACTTGGCGTTAATACTCAATTCCCCGACAGCGACACCGTCTAATAAGACAGTTGATGAGTTCCGGGATGGATACTAGAGCACATCAACACCCATGGGTATTAACGCCATTTTCCCGAATTAAAGCAGCCCAAACCAAGCTCTCAAAGAAGAGCAACATCCCAAGAATTTAGGACTGAAATTATGATCATATCCGCATCGACTGATTACCGCGCCGCAGCAAAAGCGAAATTACCACCGTTTCTTTTCCACTACATTGATGGTGGCTCTTACGGAGAACATACCCTACGTCGCAACACCGCCGATCTTGCAGAGATCGCGCTCAAGCAGCGTGTCCTCAACGACATGTCGGACCTAAATTTGGAAACCGAACTATTTGGCGAGAAGCTAGCGATGCCAATCGCACTGGCGCCTGTTGGTTTAACGGGTATGTACGCAAGACGCGGTGAAGTACAAGCAGCAAAAGCCGCCGACAACAAAGGCATCCCTTTTACCATGTCGACCGTGTCGGTATGTCCGATTGAAGAAGTTGCACCTAAGATTGAACGCCCAATGTGGTTCCAACTTTACGTGTTAAAAGACCGTGGCTTCATGAAGAACGTTCTTGAACGCGCTAAAGCCGCTGGCGTCACAACACTGGTCTTCACCGTGGATATGCCCGTACCCGGCGCTCGCTACCGTGACATGCACTCAGGAATGAGTGGTCCAAATGCAGCAGTACGCCGCGTATTCCAATCTATGCGTCATCCTAGCTGGGCAGTTGATGTCGGCTTACTGGGTAAACCACACGACCTAGGCAACATCTCTACTTATCGTGGTTCTCCTACCAAGCTGGAAGACTACATCGGTTGGTTAGGTGATAACTTCGACCCGTCGATTTCATGGAAAGATCTAGAGTGGATTCGTGATTTCTGGGACGGTCCAATGGTCATCAAGGGCATTCTTGATGAAGAAGATGCAAAGGATGCGGTGAGATTTGGCGCAGACGGCATTGTGGTTTCAAACCACGGCGGCCGCCAGCTTGACGGCGTTCTATCAAGTGCCAAAGCGCTGCCTTCGATTGCTGACGCAGTTAAAGGCGACACCAAAATTCTGGTCGACTCTGGCATTCGTACTGGCTTGGATGTGGTTCGAATGATGGCATTGGGCGCAGACTGCACCTTGCTTGGCCGTTCTTTCGTTTACGCATTAGCAGCGCAAGGACAAGCCGGCGTTGAGAATCTACTCGACCTTTACGACAAAGAGATGCGCGTTGCGATGACATTAACAGGCGCGAGGACAATCAAAGACTTAACTCGTGAATCTTTGGTGGGGTTAGATTAAATCTCCACGATTCAGACTCATGCTTTGGTCTACTTAGGCTGAAGTTCAATCGGTGTCACAGCAATTCCACTACCGTTGTGACACCGTTTAAGCACTGGAAAATAAAATAAAAAGCTAGGGCGTGTTGATCTTTCGAGCTGATTTTTGCAGCGAGTTGCTGGGTATTTATACAAGGCAGAGGCGTCGATGTGTAGCTAGCCTACATGAGAAGCCGATAACGTAGTAGAAATGGTCAGCAAACGCTGCCCGAAGGGTTCGAGCTGGGCGCCCCCGCAAAAAGCGTTTTACTCTTTGTTGAGGGGGATTTGCTTAGAGTGACTAGGCTACTTCCCCTTCGCCGCGATTAAAACGCTTTTATCTCGAACAAAATTTAACCGCGAAAGTTCAACACGCCCTGATCAGTGCCAAATAAGAAGCACAAGGAAGCAATGATGGAGACAAACACATCCCATGAGCGAGTAATAGACGCACAAGCTTATCAGCAGCTTGAAGCGATACTGGCTCAAAAAATAGAAACGGAACGCATTGTCACGCAAGAGGCAAAGCGATTGGCCTACGGCACCGATGCGAGTTTTTATCGCTTGGTGCCGAAAATGGTTCTAAGGCTTAAAAACTTAGACGAAGTGATATTCACCATTCAAAGCTGTCGCGAACTCGGCATTCACTTTACCTTCCGCGCCGCAGGCACCAGCCTGTCAGGACAAGCGGTTTCAGACTCGGTGCTCATCACCCTTACCGACGACTGGCGTGGTCATGAAATTGTCGATAACGGCAATCAGATCATTCTTCAGCCCGGTGTGATTGGTGCTGATGCCAACAAATACCTCGCCCCTTTCCAACGTAAAATCGGCCCAGATCCAGCTTCAATCAATACCTGTAAAATCGGTGGCATCGCGGCGAATAACGCCAGCGGCATGTGTTGTGGTACTGCGCAAAACTCGTATCGCACCGTTGAGAGCATGAAAATCGTATTGAGTGATGGCTCCCTGCTTGATACGGCTGACAACGCAAGTGTTGAGGCATTCAAGCAATCACATAAAGACCTGTTTGAAGGCATTGTCGAATTACATCAACAGACAGCGTCAAACCAAGAACTTGCAGACAGAATCCGCCACAAGTACCGCCTCAAAAACACCACTGGCTACGCTCTGAATGCCTTGGTCGATTACCACGATCCAATTGAGATCATCAAACACCTGATGATTGGCTCAGAAGGCACGCTAGGCTTCATCGCAGAGATCACCTACAACACCGTTATCGAACACCCGAACAAAGCTTCGGCTCTGTTGGTGTTTGCTGACATCGAACAAGCAAGTAAAGCCGTTACTACGCTATCAAAAACACCAGTTGCTGCCGTTGAATTGATGGATGGCAGAGCACTGCGTTCAGTGGCTGATAAACCGGGTATGCCCGCCTTTATGCCTAGCTTGGATTTAGAAGCCGCGGCTATTTTGGTTGAATCACACGCCAGCTCCCAGCAGGACTTAGATTTACAATGTAAATCAATTTTGGATGCATTGACTGAATACACAATTGTTGAATCAGTCCCTTTCACGTCCGATCCGAAGACAGTCGCGACTCTGTGGGGCATCCGAAAAGGCATGTTCCCAGCAGTTGGAGCCGTTCGTGAAGTTGGCACAACCGTTATCATCGAAGACGTGGCTTTCCCTGTCGAAAACCTCGCTAACGGTATTCGAGAGCTACAAGAGCTGTTCGACAAATACGACTACAGCGAAGCGATCATTTTTGGTCACGCCCTCGAAGGCAACCTGCACTTTGTATTTACTCAAGGCTTCGACAGTCAAACAGAAATCGATCGCTACGGCGGTTTCATGGACGATGTTGCCGAGCTGGTTGCGGTGAAATACCAAGGTTCTCTAAAAGCAGAGCATGGTACTGGTCGTAACATGGCGCCTTATGTGGAATTGGAATGGGGCAAAGACGGCTATGCCTTGATGCAACAGATCAAAGCGCTGTTTGATCCAGAAAGACTGCTCAACCCCGGCGTTATCATCAACGACAACCCGAATTCACACATCACCAATTTGAAGCCAATGCCTGCTGCCGATGACCTTGTCGACCGCTGTATCGAGTGTGGCTTCTGTGAGCCTGTTTGTCCGTCTCGTACCTTAACTCTATCGCCACGCCAACGTATCGTGCTGTACCGCGAGTTACAACGCCGCCGAGCTGCGGGTGAAGAGATAGAAGCAAGCGAACTAGAGAAAACCTTTGAATACCAAGGCATTGATACCTGCGCCGCAACCGGCCTGTGTGCCGAACGTTGTCCAGTGGGAATCAACACCGGTGATTTGATTAAAAAGCTTCGTATTGCCAAGTACGAGAAATTTACGCCAATCGCTAAGTGGACAGCGGATCATTTCTCGACCACCACTAAGCTGACCAAGGCTGGCCTCAAAACCAACCAAGTGGCGAGTAAGGTTCTGGGCGCCAACACGGTCGGCAAGCTTACCAATGGCCTACGCTCAGTGACCAAAGGCGCGACACCGATTTGGATGCCAGAGATGCCGCAATCCAACAATCACTCCCTCACGGCTTCACCAATGACAGCCGAAACATCGAACAACGCGAAGAAAGTGGTTTACCTCCCTTCGTGTGCCAGTCGAACCATGGGGCAACAAAGTGATGCGGGCGACCAACGTCCTCTTACTGAAGTGACCATGTCTTTGCTCAACAAGGCAGGATTCGAGGTAATTCTACCGAAGAAGCTAGATGACCAATGCTGTGGTATGCCTTACGACAGCAAAGGAATGACCGACTTAGCACAGTCGAAGGCTCAGCAGTTGGAAGAAGTGCTATGGCAAGCCAGTCGTCAGGGTGAATACCCAATATTGATGGATACCAGCCCATGTGCTAAACGCAGTATTGAACAGTTCACCAAGCCATTAGAGGTGTTAGAGCCAACAGGGTTTGTGAATCAATATTTGCTTGAACATCTGACGCTTGAGCCGCTACAAGAAACCGTGATGCTGCATGTCACGTGTAGCTCTCGTCGAATGGGCTTAGAAGGCGCGATGTTAAACCTTGCTAAAGCGTGTACCGAAGAGGTGATTGTTCCAGAGCATATTCAATGTTGTGGTTGGGCAGGTGACAAAGGCTTCACTACACCAGAGCTGAATGAGGCGGCGGTACACCCACTCAAGGAACAAGTGCCGAGCAACTGCACTCGTGGCTTTAGTAACAGCCGAACCTGTGAGATCGGTTTATCACACCACAGTGGCATTCCGTATCAATCAATCTTGTACTTGGTGGACGAAGTGGCGCAGTAGATCCACTCATACTGCGAGCAACGTGCTCTAGCTTAAAACGAAAAATGGCAGCCCAATCAGGCTGCCATTTGTTTATTCGATTTAAAACGTATTACCGAGCTAGATATTGCTGAGCTAGCGGCTACTGAGCTAAGCGCACCAACTCTTCTGGCGAGTAGTGTTCTGCTTCTGCGCCTTTGGCGATTAAGTCGATCACTTGTAACTCGTTCATGTCACCAAACTCTTTGGTTAAGTAATCACGAAACGCTTTTTCATTCGGCCATTTTCCTCGCACGATATAGCCATCTTCTTTGTCGAAATCTTCCGTCTCAAAGAAAGAAAAGTCGGTCATACCAATATTGTGGCAATACAAAACGAGATACATGTTGAATCCTTTACACTTAACTAGGGCCTGTTTAACTTTCGAGCCGATCAAAAAGCGTCTCTAAAAAGCAGGGCTAAGGTTACAACATAAATGCTAAATCGAATACCCAATCGGATCGTCAATTTAGAAACCTCAGCGACCGGATCTTTACGTTAGTCATCAAACATCATGTTAATGGCTGCACCCAACAAGATCAGCCCAACAATTGGCCCCATGACTGCTAATGGCGCGCGCTCAATGTATGGAAGGTTCTCTGCGATCATCAAACCCCATTCAGGTGTTGGTGGCTTTGCCCCTAATCCGATGAAGCTCAGCGAGGTCAGACTTAGAGTGATAACCGGTAGCCTCAACATCGCGTGTCTTAACAACGGTGGCAACACATACGGAAGTAAGTAGAAACGGAAGATTCTAAGCTTACTGGTGCCCCATAGTGGCGCGAGGTGCGTATAAGGTTGCGCCTTGGCTTCTACGATCAAGCTTGAGCAGTGCGCGGCTAACGGCGCCCACGACACCAATACAATCGCGATTAATGCGCTGTTCGGATTCATCCCCGTTAAACCTGCAACAAGCAAGCCTGCAATGATGTATGGGATACCCTTAGTGATCTCGATAAGGCCTTGGCTAAAGCGGGTGTTGAAACCCATGATGATGCCCGTCACCAAGCTCAAGAACGTTGCCAATATGCCGGCTTGGAAGGTCGCAATCATACCAGAACCAATTCTCGCCAGTAGGTCTCGACCAATGCCATCTGCGCCCAAAGGTGCTTGCCAACTCGGTGATGCCAAGCGTGCGAATTGGCTAGTGTATGGGTCTCGGAATGCAGCCCATACAACGATAGCAATTAGGAAAGAGAAGATCGCAAAAGCAGTGACACGCTTTGCGCGGTTCTGGGTAAAACGAAACGAAGAGTGGCTACTGATGAGCTTGCCGCTTTTCAGGCTGTGGCCAAGAATCAATTGCTGAACAAACAAGCTCATGCTGCTCACGGCAATTGAAAATAGCAGCAACACCAATAAGCCGCCTTGCAGCGTTGGTAAGTCTTGCGCCTTGGCTGCACCAAGAATCATGCGCCCGATACCAGGGATCGAGAAGATAAGCTCAACCGCGACTGCGCCACCAGTTAAGCCAATCACGATCATCGCGATTTGCGGGATCAGACTGCTCAGCGCTCTTTTCAGCGCAAAGCGAATAATTTGATTGGAATGAACGTTGGCACTGAGCCAAGTGATCACCCAAGGTTCATTGAGAACGCGTTGTAAACTGTCTCTGAGTAGGCGACTAAACAAGCCACTTGCAGGCAGTGCAAGCGCTAAGCTCGGTAGCCATATGTCTTGCCAACCTTGCCAACCATACGGTGGTAGCCAACCTAACCAGATAGAGAACACCAATATTAATACCGAGGCCACCACATACTCTGGTAACGATATTAATACGGTGCTTAAACTGCTGTAACTCTGCCCTAGTTTGCCCTTCTTCCAACTTCGCAAGGTAGCCAGTAAACCTGCACCGCACAGTACGAAAGTCATCACCAATGCACTAGACATTAAAAACAGAGATGTAGACGCTGTTTTTTGAATGCCTAATGCAACCGAAGAACCATCAATCCAAGATTTACCTAGGTCCCCCGAAAAGGCACTTCCTATCCATTCGATCAGACGTTCGCTCGCCGAACGGTCAAGCTGAAGATCAGCACGTACCGCCGCTAAAGCTTCAGGCGTAAGCAGGTGTTGTTGCCCCGCCCTAGCCCGCAGAATAGATTGGCTTGGATCGATGCCTGCAATGTCAGGCATCAAACCAACAAGAATCACCACCACAATCAGTGAGGCGATTCTTGATAGCCAAGGCGTCAAGATAAATAGAGTTCGACGCAGAGTCTCAGCAGATAACATTTATTTAGTTAGCCTGTGTTGCCGGGTTAACTTGTGTCGTTTGATCAACCAAGCGACGTTCACTTGGGTCACGAACTACATTGCTTACACGCTCACTTTCACCTTGAATCACACGTTCGTGAAGCAGCGGGATAGCCGCGAAATCGTTAAGGATTTTTTGTTCAGCTTCGATGATCGCTTGGTGACGCAGCGCACCTAGCGGTTGTAGGTCAGCGTGATTCAGTGCTTTATCTACCTCTTGAGAACAGAACTGGCCAAGGTTGAATGAACCCTTACAACCAAAGTCGCTCATCATGTAAGCCACTGGGTCACCCGAATCTAGAACCGTTGCACGAGAAAGGATAAACGCGTCGAACTTACCAGATAGCGCATCGTTCTCGATCTGAGCATATTCACGAATATCCAGCTCAACCTTGAAACCAGCCGCTTCAAGTTGTTGCTTCAGTAGCGCTGCCACTTCTGGAAGCTCTGCACGGTCGGTAAAGGTACCAATAACAATGCTTTCGCCGTTCGCTTTTAGCGTTTTGTCAACTGCCTGACCTTCAGGTCGAATTGGTTCAGCCCAAGCAAGTGCAGGACCTAATAGGCCTTGCGCGATATCCGCGTGGTTTTCATAAACAGTATTCACGATCTGCTCACGGTCTACTGCAGCTGCCGCTACCTTACGCAGTTCAATATCGCTAAATACGCCTGACTTGTTGTTCAGGTAAAGCGTATTAGTACGAGGCATTGCCACTTCGTAAAGTAGGTTCGGATCAATGGTCGCGATTTGTGAAACGGGTACCGCTTCAACGACGTCAGCCGTGCCGGTTCTCAGTGCTGCAGCACGAGCAAAACCATTAGGAACGTATTCTGCAATTACAGATTCTACTTGCGCTTTTTCGCCCCAGTAGCCGTCAAAACGTTTCAGTTTCGCGCTGGTTGTGCCGTTGATTTCAGTCAGCTCAAACGGGCCAGTACCTGCGCCAATTGGACTAACACGACCATCTTCTTGATAAGCACTTGCTGCTAGGATCGCTAATTGAGGGCTTGATAAACGGCTTGGTAGAAGAGGGTCATCAAAGCTGGTTTTAATCTCTACACGGTAGTTGTCCATCGCTTTCACTTCTAGCTCTACGCCATCTAGGATGCGCGGCTTAGGTGCTGCTTCAAGCGCTTTTTGTAGAGAGTTCACTACAGAGTTTGCCGTTAATGTCGAACCATCATGGAATTTAACGCCTTGGCGAATCGTGAACTGCCAAGTCAGAGGATCAAGATGTTTCCAATCCGTTGCTAGCATAGGTTCTGCTTCTGAGGTTGGGCTCAAGTTCACTAACGTTTCAGCCGTGCTCCAACGTGATAGTTTGAACGCATCATCAGAAAGTGGCGATAGGCCCGTTCTTGGTGGCTGCATCATCGCAACACGAATTTCAGATTTGACCGCCGCATCGCTCGACTCTGGTTGAGAGTCAAAACAGCCCGTCAAAGGCAGAGCCAACGCAAGCGCGCAAGCCAGTTTGATTGAATTAAAACGCATAGTTATTTTTCTCTGTAAGCAGTGTTGTGTTAATAAGCAGTATTTCGTTAATAAGCAGTATTTCGCAATAAATAAGGTTGTGTTTAACAAGTAGATTTCGAAAGTGGCTGAGATTCGATCAGCAACTGAGTCGCAGGGTGAGCAGGTGTGCTCATCACTTGAGGTGTCGGTCCATGCTCCACCATCTCGCCATGGTCAAGAACCAGAATTTCTTCACAAAGCGCCTTTGCCGCACCGAGATCATGCGTCACCAAAACGATTCGCATGTCACGCTTATTTTTCAGTGAGTTAAGTAAATCCAGCAACCTTTGACGGTTCACAGGATCAAGGCTAGCAGTCGGCTCATCGGCCACCAACACTGCGGGTCTAACGACAAGAGCCCGAGCGATAGCCACACGTTGAGCTTGGCCTGTAGAAAGTTGATTCGGTTTCAGTGATAACAAAGTGGCAGGTAAGCCCACGTCCAATAGCGTCTCTTCAATAATGCTTTCATGATTACCAGAAACGTCTAAGTTGCTTAGCGGTTCGGCTAAGATCTGTCGAACGGTATAGTAAGGGTTGAGACTGGTATGAGGCTCTTGTGGTACCAACTGGATCAAGCGACACACCCTTGCCTGCGTTTTGCTATTGCGAATCGGCAGCGAATGGCCAAATAGGCTGATTCGGCCAACAGTCGGTGATTTTAGGCCAAAGAACAGCTCAATCAGTGTCGATTTTCCGGCACCAGAACGGCCAACAATGGCTAAGCTTTTGTCTTCAACATTAAGGTCTATGTTCTGTAGCGCTTTGAACGCCTTACCACCCAGCCAACTTGGCACTGAGTAATAATGAACTCCGACATTCTCGAACTTAATCTCGATCGGTGTTTGTGTTTCTGAATCTATCACTGGCATTAACGGCGAGACTTCTGAATTTAGTGGTAAGGTCGGGCTCATTCGATTAAGTCTCTCAATGAACAACAGAAAGCGTGAGAGCTTGATTCAAGCGCATGTTTTGGTGCGCCGTAAGCCACCACTCCACCATCATCGATGACCAACAACTTGTCACACGCTAATGCGCTGCGCAGGTCATGAGTAATCAACAAACCACCGATTTGTCGCTGTTTAACATTGTCTCGAATCAGCTTAAGTATCTCTTGCTCTGTCACCGGATCTAACGCGCTGGTTGGTTCATCGGCGATGATGAGATCGGCGTTACTCAGCAAGCCAATCGCAATACAAATCCGTTGGCGTTGCCCTCCCGAAATTTGGCTCGGATATAACGGCAATATAGTTTCAGGGTTAGGAAATCCAAGCTGCATTAACAATTCAGTGAGTTTGATCTTGTCTTGTGATTTAAGCTTAGTGCGCGTCCCCGTCAATGCCAAACTGAGTTGACCTTCAATGGAAACCAGAGGATTTAATGCTTGAAGCGCATCTTGAAAGATAACTGCGGGGCGCTGAGCTGCGGTTCTTTGCAACATAGGCAAGCCACACACGGCATCGCCAGAAAGAGAAATATGGCCTTCAACTTCAACCGTCTCTGGCAGAAAACCCGCAATCGCGCGTGAAAGCATCGACTTACCAATGCCTGATGGACCCATGATCGCCAACAGCTCACCTCGATATACATCGAAATGAATATCTTGAAAAAGTGTTCTCGAAGAGGTTTTGATCGTTAATTGGTCAACAGACAGAAGTGGGGCGTTCACGCAGATACTCATAAATGGATGTTATAACATAACAACTCTATCATTAAGCCTACATGATGAAAAGCGAACATTGAACCGTATCGCATTTTATTGGCTGTTTGATTGACCATTTTTACTAGGTCATTAGATAAAAAAAGCGCCCTTAGCATAATGCTGTCTGGCGCTTTCAAAAGTACTGGCAATAACGATTGTGTTTCTAACCTAATGACACGCCGCGGATGCACCTTCTGTTGGAAGGCACTTCTGCTTAACTTGTGCGATGAACGGATACAAGAAGGCAATACGTCCAAGATAAAACAAGGTAAACGCCAACCACAAACCATGATTGCCCCACATATCGATTGATAATGCCTGTACCGCTAAGAAAACCAACAAAGTAGCGATGCTAGAGTCTCTAACCGGACTCGTGGTACCCGTTCCGGTAAAGATGCCGTAAACCGTTAAGCCAAAGCCAGACACCAGCGGGAACACAATCAGCCACGGAGCCATATCTTGGTATAGAGCAACAAGCGTTGGAATATCGGTAAACAAGAAAACAATGCTGTCTTTAAATACCAAGGTCAGTAGCGTTAGCGCAGCAATGAAACCTGCCGTCCACTGGAAGTTGAGCCTTAACACACGGTCAAGCATTGAAGGATTTTTCTGGCCGACAGCTTTGCCAGCAAACACACTTGATGCGTTAGCAATGCCATCAAACATGTAACTAACAATAAAGGTCACCTGCATCAGAATCGCGTTAGCGGCCAGAACATCAGTACCCAGTTTAGAACCAGTACGCGCCATCATATTGAAAAATACCAAGATACAAATTGTACGCAACAGTAAGTCAGTATTCGAAGAGATGATTGTCGACAGGTCTTTCTTAGTCATCTTCGAGCCTTGCAGGAACTCAGAGACCGTGATGTTGCTGGTCTTCATCACCAGCGTCATACCAATCGCAAAAGTAGTGATTTGTGCAATCAAACTTGCGTAAGCTACACCAGCCACACCCAAATCGAAATAGAGCACGAACACCGCATCTAAAACAATGTTCAACACGTTACCAAACACTTGTGTGTAAAGGACTTCTTTGGCTTTCGCCTGCCCCATCAACCAACCAATAATGGTGTAGTTAAGCAGAACAAAAGGTGCGCCATAAATCAAAACACTAAAATAGATGTGCGCGTGCTCGGCCACGTTCGCTTCAGGCTCTATGACCCACATTGCACCTTGCCAGATCAGCGGTTGTATCAAGATAAAGATTAAACCTACCAAACCAGACAACACAAATGGACGCATCAAGCTGCCCGCTAACTCAGAGCGATTTCCTCTACCCAATGCCATCGCACTTTGCCCCGTGGTGCTGACACGGAAAAAACCAAACAGCCAATACATGGTGTTCATAATGATAGTGCCGATCGCCACGCCGCCAATCAATTCAGCAATGCCAAGTTGCCCAATTACAGCGGTATCGACAGCGCCAAGCAGAGGCTGTGTCACCGTAGAGATGATGAAGGGGAAGGCGATTTTCAGATAATCTTTATGGGTAATGGTCATATATTCTATCGAGTGATATTAAGAATTATTTGCAATTAGAGCGAAATGCTATCGTTTAATCCGTACGTTGTCATCATTTACTTAGAGTCGTTTATCAACAAGCTTCTCTCCTATCGCACCATCAACATAAGAGGCCTTTCTGTCATTGAGCGAGCAAATTAGCCACAACAAATGAGTAAAATCACGCTCGACAAAACACAACAAAACCAATTACTGAGCCAACTCAATGGTTAACCTAGTAAAGGCTCAGTAAAAGCTCACGGGAAGGTAGAAATCGAGCTCGAATATTTCATCACTATTAAGGAAGTGATTCTGATGATAATGCACATACGCAGGAGTCGAGCGCTGTTTGAAACCAGATGTGGGTAGCCACTTTTCTAACACCATACTGATCTGTGGTAGCAGCTCACCATAGCGGCCATTCAGTCGAAACACCGCATGCAAGCCTCCTGGGATCACCATCTGGTTCACGATACTGCGATACTTAATCGGTTCATCAATCGCGATACACGCGACATAACGACACTGATCCATCTCAACCCAAGCAGGGTTTGAGTGATGCAAACCAAATTGACTTGAAAAATCACGCTGTTCGGAATTCGCCCACGCTTTCAATATCAACCACGCATTGCGAATAGAGCGGTTATAACCCGTATGTCGAACATAGGCCGCCATGCGTTCAGGCACTTCAACGATCTTGGGTTCGGGCAATACTCGCTGCGCCACATTCAAATAGCCCGCCGCCACTTCGGGATCTTTCAAATAGGGTTTTTCTGCTACTTGTAAATCGTGTTTACGCCACTCGCCCGGAGACATATTAAAGGTCGCTTTAAATGCTCGACTAAACGAAGACACCGAGCTAAAGCCACATTTATGGGCGATCTCAACCACAGACGAACTGGTATCAAACATCAATTGGTTGGCTGCATACTCCATTCGAGTTCGTCGGATGTATTGATGCAACGATTCCCCGACCACACTTTTGAAGGTGCGATGAAAGTGCTGTTCTGAATAGGCCGCTATCTCAGATAACTCTTTGGCAGACAAAGGCTGACTGATGTCTTGGTGAATATGGAACAGGACATCATTGATTCGCGATATGTGTTGACGTGACATCGTTTAAATAGCATAAATGGACATGTTTAAGAGCATAAACGGACACGCTAGTTTTTACAATTGCCGTGTAATATCAAGCGATAGAATAAAAACGATAAACGACGAGACACAACACATGGAAATCGCACAGTCATTACAACAGATTCAATCTTCATACATTCGGGAGATCCTCGCAGCCGCAAGTGATCCAAATGTCATCTCATTGGCCGGTGGTTTACCGGACGAGAAAACATTCCCTATCGATTTAATGAAGCCAACGCTAGAAAACCTAGCGAACATGCCTGAAGTTTTCCAATACGGTTCTACTGCCGGTTACGGCCCGTTGCTTGACCACCTAACACAAAGCTACCAATTGCCAGAATCACACACGGCAATGATTTGTACTGGCTCTCAGCAAGGTTTGGATTTGATTGCGCGTGCGTATGTCGACCCAGGTGATGTGGTTGTGATGGAAGCGCCAAGCTACTTAGGTGCGATGCAGGTGTTTGGCCTAGTTCAAGCAAACATTGCGACCGTGTCTCAAACTGAATTTGGCCCGAACCTAGATGAACTGGAAACGTGCTTTGCACAGCAATCACCGAAGATGTTCTATGCCGTGCCTGATTTCCACAACCCAACAGGTGTGTGCTGGGCAACAGAAACTCGTCAAAAAGTGGCTGAGCTGTGTATCAAGTACAACGTAGCCTTCATTGAAGATGCGCCATACCGTGAGCTACGTTTCACAGGTACGGAACTGCCATTGGTTTCTTCGTTCTGCCCTGACAACTCTATCGTTCTTCGTTCATTCTCTAAGATTGCATCGCCAGGCTTACGCATTGGCGCGGTAACAGGTAAACGCAGCTACCTTGAACCACTGATCAAAGTGAAGCAAGGCGCTGACTTACACTCAAGTGTACCCATGCAAGCACTGCTTGTTGGTCTTCTAAAACATGAAGACTTTGGCGTACACATGGAGAACATTCGCACCCTGTACAAGTCTCGTTATGAAGTGCTGTTCTCAGAGCTAGAGAAACAACTGCCTGCAGATTGCGTGTTAAAAGCCGTAGATGGCGGGATGTTCATTTGGGTAGAAATCCCAGAGTGCGATACCTTCGAACTGGCGAAAACCTTGCTATCGAATGGTGTGGCGGTTGTACCAAGCCCAGTATTTTATCCAAAGGCCGATGAAGCAAAAGCCGCACTGCGCTTAAACTTCACTAACGCCAACCCAGAAGAATTAACAGAAGCGGTGAAACGCTTAGCGGAAGTACTTAACCAAGCGTAATCGCTGATTAAGTCAGACAGATTCAATACCAAGGCCCTGATGTATTTTTACAGCAGGGCCTTTTTGGTTTGGGAATACGTGTTGTAATTCGAACCAGATAAAACGGTTTCATTGCATTTCTTAGTCCAAAAGCCACACTAATAACAATGCTAAATAGCCCTACTTTTGGTTGGTTTTTGTCCTTCCTTGGCTTGGTTATACTGCGGCGGATTTTAATAAGCCAATATGGGCAAACCTGAGTAAATCAAACTCAGTATGTATCATAAAAGGCAACCGCTCTGGATTTACGTTCCAGCTCGCAGAAAGGAAAAACCATGTCTCAATATGTTGTATGTGCTCTGTATAAATTCGTAGCACTTGATGATTACCAAGAAATTCGCCAGCCACTCACTGACGTGTTAGAAGCCAACCAAATCCGCGGTACTTTGCTACTTGCGAGTGAAGGTATCAACGGCACCGTTGCAGGTAAGCGCGAATCTATCGACGCTCTTCTTCAATGGTTCAAACAAGATTCTCGTTTGGCTGATGTTGTTTACAAAGAGTCGTTCAACGAAGAACAACCATTCAACCGCACCAAGGTTAAGCTTAAGAAAGAGATCGTAACCATGGGCATTGAGGGTATCGACCCACGCCACGTTGTCGGCACTTACGTGAAACCAAACGAATGGAACGCTCTGATTTCTGATCCTGATGTAATTCTGGTTGATACTCGCAACGACTACGAAGTCGATATTGGTACATTCAAAAATGCTGTAAACCCAAACACAGAAACCTTCCGTGAATTCCCTCAATACGTTGAAGACAACCTTGATCCTAAGAAGCACAAGAAAGTTGCGATGTTCTGTACTGGCGGTATTCGTTGCGAAAAATCAACAGCCTACATGAAAGAGCAAGGCTTTGATGAGGTTTATCACCTTGAAGGCGGCATTCTTAAGTACCTAGAAGAGGTACCTGAAGAAGAGAGTATGTGGGAAGGCGACTGCTACGTATTTGATGGTCGAGTTGCAGTAAACCACCAGCTAGAAAAGAGCGGTTACGATGTGTGTAACGCGTGTCGCCTGCCAATCACTGACGAAGACAAAGCCTCTAAACACTTCGAGAAAGGCGTAAGCTGCCCTAAGTGTATTGATAAGCACAGCGACGAGCAGAAAGCCCGTTTCCGTGAACGTGAAAAGCAAGTTCAACTGTCGAATGCTCGTGGCGAAACCCACGTAGGCGGCGAAGCTGCTCACCTTATCGAGCAACGCAAAAAAGAGAAGCTTGCACACAAAGAGCAGCAACGCTCTGGTAAGAAAGCAAAGTAAACTTTCTGCTTTAAACTCTTATAGTTCTAAACATATAACTATAAATAGTTAGCTATAAATAGTTAGCTATATACATACAAAAGGGCGCAAGTTCGAGGATAATCCTACGAGTTTACGCCCTTTTTTGATCGCTTTACGGCTTTGTGTTTTGAACCACATTTCTTTCGAAAAATTACTTCTATACTGTTAATAATTCGACTAGAGAGGAAGTGCCAATGCTCAATGAAAACCATGCCTTTATCTTAGATTTCCCAGATCTTAAATTAGACATTGTTCAGCTCAACCACGACGACGAAAAATTCAAAGCAGACATGCAGAAATACCACCAACTCGACTACGACATCCGTCAGCTAGAAATCTCTGGCAGCCCTATCGATGACGACAGCATGCACAACCTCAAAGTAGAACGCATGGAGCTCAAAGACTCGCTACACAAACAGCTCACGCGCCATCACGCGCTTAAGATCGTATAGAAAAATCAATCCAAGACTTTATTCTTAGCCATGCATCACGCATGGCTTTTTGGTTTCATCACTTCGCAAATCTAAGCTAATTCGGCTTCTTCAATTATGTTACTGTTTGCTTATTCAAAGGCGTTTGATAAGGAAGCGGTAAAAGTGGCAATGAAAGAAGAGAACATACAACTCCAACTCGCTTCAAATTCTGAATTCGATGAACTGTTTGCGTGTGTTAAACAAGGTATCTTCATACACGTAGATAGCGTTTTCGGCTGGGATGACGACTTTCAACGTCAACGACTTTTAAACGAATACCATCCATCTTGGTTTCATTGGGTATATCGCGAAAATAAAAGAGTGGGGCTCGCCTGCTTTAAACCTTATGACAACGCATACCATATTCATTTGCTGATCATTTCCCCCCAGTACCAAGGTCGTTCGCTTGGCAAGCAAGTCATGACTCTCATACATAAAAAAGCTATGGCAGAGCAACTTAGTCAAGTCACTCTATCGAGTTTTAAAAGTAATGCTCGTGCTATTAACTTTTATCAATCGCTTGGCTATCACGTTGTTGATGAAGGAGATGATGATTTTGTGGGGATGGAGCTCAATCTATACCACAAACACCATCTCTAATTAAACGCCCTAGCCACTCGCCCATTACTGCTCAGTACATAATGACCAATATAAGCTGGGATAAATACCGATTGCCCTTTGGTGAGTGTTAGGTGTTCACCTTTCTGACTCATTAACGTTAAATCATCATCTATCGCCATTAAAATTTCAGCACCGCTTGTGATGACTTCTTCTTGCTTTGGGCGATGAAAAATATTGAAATCAAAGTCACTAACTGGGATATCATAGCGATCACATTGACCTAACTTTGAAGGTGCTAACAACAAGCGTTCGAACGGAATTGGCGTGAATTTTGTGCAGGCGACTAACTCAGCGACATCAATGTGTTTTGGCGTTAAACCGGCTCGGAGCACGTTGTCTGAATTTGCCATAATCTCAAGCCCGGTTCCCTTAATGTAAGCATGCGGAGTGTTCGCATTCAAATACATAGCTTCACCTGGCTTCAGTGTGATCAAGTTAAGCAGAAGAACACAAAACAGACCGATATCGTTCGGGTATTGCTGGCTAAGCTCAGTAACCAAAGAAAACTCAGCTTGGTCTTGATGAGATGCTGCATAAGTCAGAAGTTGCTCTAATGCACGGTGTTTACGTTGGTCATTCAACGTTAATAAATCACGGAAAAATGCCTCTAAACCTAGAGAATCAAGGTGGTTGCCAAACTCTTCAACCAAACCAGCCAGCTCGCTCGAATCCAACGTTCTGAACAGACCTAATATTTCATCGAATTCTCGAAAGCCATTCATCGCTTGGTATTCAGTGATCGCGTAAACCAATTCAGGTTTGTGGTTAGAGTCTTTGTAATTACGGTGTCCTGCGGTCAGAGGAATGCTTGCCTGTTCCTCTCTCGCAAAGCCAATTTCAGCTTGGCGCTTGTTTGGATGGACCTGAACAGACAACGCCTTTTCTGCTGCCAAGATCTTAAACAAGAACGGTAGCTCACCGAACTCCTGCGCAATATCGCTTGATAGATAAGCGGGTTTATTCTTGTTAATCAATTCAGATAGAGGCACCAAATGCTGGTCCAACTTGACCATTGAGCAACCTTTTGGATGCGCTCCCATCCAAACTTCCGCTTGCGGCTCTTGTGACTCATTTTTGAAGCCAAACAGCTCTCGTATCGAAGAAATGCTTCCCCATGCATAATTTTGGATGGTGTTTTCCATTGGGAAAAATGAGTGTTCTGAGAAATGGCTGAGTGACATGGCGCTTTCCGTAATGAGCCCTTTGAACACAATTCAGAGAGCTGATTTCTAATAACGTAAATAATTAGAAAGACTACAGAGCTCGGCTAGAACCCACATGAGATGAGGTCTTAGACGCAATAGGAAAAATTCTTAGAAACAGGTGAGAATGATGAAAAGCGTGAAAAGAGTCACATTTGAATATCACGTTTAGAAAGCGCCGAAAATAAGATAGCGGCTTGTATCGCACTGGTTACAGCAGCGATACAAACACCAGCGACTATCTTATTATCGAGAAGGATTCTTAAAAGCCAGAGCGAACCTCTGCACTTTTCTGAGGTGATTGAGCTTGCAAGAAAGGCAGTAACAGCAAGCCAATAACGGCCGCACAAGTAGAGATGGTAATGAAGAACCCACTCCAACCGTAAGTTTCTAGAACCAGCGCTAATGGGTAACCAGAAAGTGCTGCTCCCATATAAGCAAACAAGCCAACAAAACCTGTCGCTGCCCCGGCAGAGTCTTTATGTGAACATTCAGCCGCCGCCATGCCAATAAGCATTTGAGGGCCAAAAACAAAAAAGCCGACACAAAAAAGCCCAGCCGCTTGAAACACAAAATTGGTTAAAGGCATCAACCACAATGCAGAAACTGAAAGAAATATGCCGATGGCAAACAAGATGTTCATTGGACCGCGGTTGCCACCAAACAGCCTATCCGATCCCCACCCAGCAACAAGTGAACCAACGAAACCGCCAATCTCAAACAGAGACAAGGCAGCGTTGGCGTTTATCAAACTGTAATTGTGTTCTTCGGTTAGGTATAAGTTACCCCAGTCGTTGACCGCCGTTCTTACGATGTAAACCAGCACATAGCTAAAGGCGAGCAACCAAATGTACTTATTGCTGAACACATAGGTTTTCAATATTTCTCGATAGCTTAACCCTTGTCCATGATTCTCTTGCGCCAACTCTAGATGGTCACTGCGCCACTTCCCTACCGTCGGGAGTCCCATAGTGGTGGGCTTGTCACGTAAGCGCCAGCAAACGATAAGACCGATAAAAACACCAATCACACCCGGCCAGATAAACCCAGCTCGCCAACTGAATTGCAGCGTTAGATAACCCACGAGAATAGGAATTAGCGCCCCACCAACGTTGTGTGCTGTATTCCATGTAGCCCAGCGAAAGCCTCTTTCGGAGCGAGAATACCAGGTCGTCAATAACTTAGAACACGATGGCCAGCCCCAACCTTGGAACCATGCATTAAGTACCCAAAGCGAGATAAAAGCCGCTAACGAACTCGAAAAACCAAACGCGATATTGATCAAACCTGTCGCGATTAGGCCGAGCCCCATGAAGTAACGCGGGTTCGACCGATCCGATATCGTGCCTGATATAAATTTCGATAAGCCATAAGAAAGATAAAAGAGCGTGCCAATTAAGCCGATATCGCCTTTGTCCAAACCTAGATCGGTGATCATTGCAGGCGCGGCGTAATTAAAGGTTTTACGAGTGAAGTAAAAACCCGCATAGCCGACATACATTCCTATCATGATGTGAAGGCGCCAATAGCGATAACTCTGATTGACCTCATCATCAGTTAGAGCATCACTCTCTGACGTTGTTGAGCGCAGAAATCCAAACATATTCGTTCTCACACTTTAGGTAATGTAACGCTGATATTGGTACCCGAAGATGAGCCATTAGCGTTGATTGTCATCTTGCCGCCGAGCGCCTGAACACGCTCTTGCATACCGCGAACACCCATTCCTTTGAGAAGATCTTGCGCTGTAAAACCAATGCCATTATCTGATATCTGAAGATAAGCCTGGTCACCTAAAAGCAGTTCAATTCTGATTTCGCTCGCGTTGGCGTATTTAGAGGCATTGTTTAGAGATTCTTGGCACAGCCTGAAGATAGTGACCTTAAGCGTGTCACTCAAACACGAGTAATCACCTTGCCAATTTAACTGAATATCAACGCCGTGATCCGAAAACTCCATCTCTCGAATAAGCTGTTCCACGGAATCTTTTAGGTCCAGATCGTCCAGCATCTTAGGTCTTAATTTTGTAAGTAGACGTTTGGTGGTGTCATAAACATTCAAAGATAATGATTCAATGGTACCCGCACAGCGAACGCTCATCTCAGCCGCGTCGACACGTTTAATAATGCTTGCCTGAGTACGAATTGCCGTGATGTTTTGGCCGATTTCATCATGCAGTTCACGCGCAATATCACGACGAACAGACTCTTCAGCGGTAACTAACTGACGTGAAAGGTTTTGATTTCTGGAAAGCTCACTGCGTAATTTCGAGTTGAGATCTTTCTGCTTTTGAACCGCTAAACCAAGTAATATACCGGTGATGGTTTGAGCAGACAGAGACAAGAGCAAGTCGGTAATTTCGAGTTTGGATGTTCCGCTGTGGGCTGCAATCAACGCGACACTATTTAACATTGTTGCAAGCAGAGCGCCTTGCCACCCGTAACGAACCGCGAGCAAGATAATAGGGATCGCCATACAGAACGGGGCGAAGCGCCTTAGTTCATCAGGCAAACTGGTTTGTATCAAAATACTGGCGACCAACAAGACACTATATAAAGCGATGTGACGGATTTTGAACTCAACGACATTATTGATTAAGTAAGAGCTCAGTGGCGCCCACTTGTTTTGGAATAGGTAGTTCCAGACCAGATAACACATCGGTACCAGCATCAATCCGCCAGTGATACTCACCAACCACACCATGTAAACAGCCGGAACATGAGAACCCACCACGGCAACGTTAATGAATGCTGTGACCATGATTAAGCTCCCCATCACTAACAAGTGACGATTCTGGTCACCAGAATAATAACGCTTGGCAATTAGCGTAGCAGGAATACTCAATCCACTGGCGATGAGTATCGTCAGCCATTGAGGTTCATCAAGCAGTAGAGCTAAAGCAATCGCGAGCCCCCACTCTGCAATATAGATGGCAGGCCAATAGTGGGTGCGAGTGTGCAGCGTCATTCCCAGTCGAAGTGAAAACGGGAAAAGCAGAATCGCTAACTCAGGGTTATTAATGAAATAGAAGGCAATAACCCATAAACAGAACCATGCACAACCAGCCATAAAAAACCCACACAGGGAGGTGGCTAGGTAAGAACGCATTAGTACTGGTCTTGTGTAAACAGTTTCGCTAACTCGACGTTATTCTTAACATTGAGTTTGTCCATCGCATTGGCACGGTGTACATGCACCGTTTTATGGCTAACCCCTAGCTCTACGGCGATAGATTTTACATCGAGCCCTGTCGCCAATAACTGACACACTTCGCTTTCTCTGCGGGTGAGCTGATTTAAAGAGGCTTTATTCTTCATGGGCGTCGCAAGCTTTATGGCGATATCGGGCGTGAGATAACAGCCACCATTTGCGCTCGTGTGTACGGCTTGGATTAACTCATCAGGGCTACAGCGCTTGCTGAGATAACCTTTGGCTCCTAACTCTAATGACTTCTCAACCATCGCCGGAGAGTCATGTACGCTCAGCATGATACTGGCAATGCCTGATGGAATCTCTTCCAATAAGCTCAGGCCACTTTCGTCTTGCATTGAGATATCTAAGATCACGACATCAGGGTGACAACTTGGCAATCCTAGGCGCGCTTCTGCCGCAGAGTTGAATTCCCCCACGACCGTAATATCAGCTTCAAGACTGAGTAATTGAGCAAAGCCAGATCGAACAATGACGTGGTCATCAACAAGCGCAACATTAATCATGATATTAACCAAAATTAAGAGTAAGAAAGAAAAATAGCCCCAACAGGAGCTATCTAAAATTAAGTTTATTAATAGAGATGATACTGAATCGAACTAACGATTGGTATGATCTCACGTGCTTTAAACCAATAAAGCACGTGAGACTCGCTACGCGTTTTGAGACGCTAAGTGTATTTTCTTAGCGTGGCGAATCTTCTTCTCTTCCGCAACCGCAACGAATAGCAGTAACACGATACAAATGGCAGCTGACGTATCAAGCGCTGCGAACGTGCCTTTCCAACCCGTTAAGCCAAAAATAGGTGTGCCGTCTGCAATCATACCTAGGCCAAGTTTGGCAAAGCTGTCACCAATTAAGTAAGCAAATGTACCTTTCACGCCATCCGCAACGCTGATTGCTTTCTTAGGCACGAAACCTACTGCAGCAACACCAATCAGCAACTGAGGACCAAATACTAGGAAACCAAGCACAAACAGTGATGCTAGGTACATGAACTCACTGGTTGCATGCTGGTAGAACTCTAGCGAAACGATAATCAGGCCAAGCGATACACAAGCAACCAAAGCACGGCGTCCGTTCGCAAGGTCTGACAGATAACCCCACATTAACGTACCGACCAGTGCACCAACCTCAAACAGAGTGAAGCCTGAAATCGCGGTTTCTTTTGATAGACCTAGCTCTTGATACGCATAAACGGTAGACCATTGATCGATACCGATACGAACAATGTATAAGAAGATATTCGCGAAGCAGAGCAACCAGATCACTTTGTTTTTCAGGATGTATTCAACAAAGATCTCTTTCTTAGTCATTTGATTTTCTTCAGCAGCCGTATCTTCTTCGCTGACTTCTTCATCAAACAACTCTTCAACCGTACCTAGACCATAGGCTTCTGGAGAGTCATTACCAAAGCGCATACCAATAAAGCCAACCACAATCGCAATGATTGATGGGAACACGAACATACCGATCACGTTGCCATCAAATAGGTAGTTAGCTCCAAACAGAGCAACACCAGCGGCACCTGCGCCACCCACGTTGTGCGACATATTCCAAAGGCCTAAATAAGAACCACGCTTGTTACGAGGCGTCCATTTAGTGATGGTCGAGTAGCTTGAAGGACCGCCGGTACTTTGGAAGAAACCACTCAACGCATAGAAGGCAACCATCAAGAATAAGCTAGCACTGCCACCGCCCATACTGAAGCTGAAGCCCAACATAGCGATACCAGAAAGGACAAGCATGAATGGCAGGAACTGCTTGGTGTTTTTACCATCGGCATAATAGGAAACGACGGTTTTACCGATACCGTAAGTGATAGAGAAACCCAGACCGATAAGACCTAGATCCGTCATCGATAATCCATAAGTAGAAATCATGTCGTTTTGCGCGACATTGAAGTTCTTACGGATCAAATACATGGTTAGATAACCAATGAACACGACGAGGTAAGATTGTAGGAATGGTTTAAACCACATTTTTCTTCTAGTTTCGACCGGAAGATCCAGCGTCGGTTTTCGAACCTGATCTAGGAACTTTAACATTGTGAACTCTCTTATTTTTTGTGAGGTCTGCACGGCATAATTGCGGCCATACATTGTTTGTTAGTTGACCGTGAAATAATAAGGAGTCTAAAAATCGACCGCATGAGAGAGGGTCTTAGAATAACTAGGAAAAATTCTTAGTTCAGAATTGGGAGTCAAGAAAGCGTGAACAGCATCACTTTGTTTACGGTCTGTTATGGATTGATATTACGATAACAAAAGTCACTCATTTCAGGGCTGACGAACCTTGTAAATAAACAGAAACGAGTGGATTACTTCACTAAAAAAACACCAGTATCGGTTCATCACCATAAAACTCCATGGTCATGGTGTGTCCGATACTGGTTCAGCATTCATTCTGATTAAAATAGATTCAATAGGCTTGTTACGTTTCGCGTGAATCGTACTACAGTCGCTTGCCGCTACCGTCTTCCCACATTACTTCACATTCATCTTTGATGGCAGCTTTTAATAATTCAACCAGTGGGAACGCTCGACTACCGATATTAACAGGCGCTTCAACCACCTCTTCTTCATTGTCGTCATCAGTATTTTCATGCTCTACGGACTTGCTCTGCTCTGCTGCAATAGCAGCACGTAGATTATCCAGAGCTTGAGGAACCTCTGAAGCATCCATAGCACCTGGGATGGAGCCGCTATGCCCAAGCATCTTGATGAACTGGAGGCCGACTTCACCAAACATCGTGACACTAGCATGAGCTTTACAACTAAAGGTAATTAACATAATGAGCCTTTCTTAATTTTGGTCGTTTACAAACTATGTGGAGTAACTCTCTGGAAAGCAAGTAGATAAACATCAAACAACGGTTACAAGTTTGATGCTTAAATCTAATCTTCTAGAGATGACCAGCACCATCGGTGATATACATCACTATTTGGAATTGATTGAACAGCCTTTCATATGAAACCTTGATAGTAGTCACACTAAATAGACATCTAAGCCTCTGCATAGCTTGTTATTTAATCTACTATTAACACCATTATCAAAAACTTTGGCACAGATCACATGAAAAGGCTCGTCGGCAGGCACCTAGAAGAAATGGCGGACATACGATCCACCCGCAAGCAAAAAATTGTCCACTCCTTTTCACTGACTGCCGCTGCGTTATTCATTTTCTATACTTGGGCTTACTTCGAAGGCGAGCATTACACGCTGTCAATATTCGAATTGTGCTTCGCCATCATTGCCATTTCTAACGCTTTATATGTAAGAAAAGTCATCAATCCTGAGTATTCCGAATTGATTCTGAGTGGTGTTCTTCTAGTTCAGGGCGTCATCCTATTCTTGTACAGTCACGCCATCCCAGATCGCATCCTCTGGCTCTACCCAATTCTGGCCGCGGTCATTTTCATTAATGATTTCAGAATTGGCATAATCTTCAGCACCTCGTTTTGCCTGTTCATCAGCACCTTGATTACAGCAATGCCCAACAATTTTTCTTTACCATTTAACAGCACACACAGATTTTTCCTTAGCTTATTTACCATGAGCTTGGTGTGCCACACATCCGCCTATTACTACACAAAAGCCGTCAGTTATATTCAACGCCTGTATAAAGAAGGCATTGAAGATCTCGCTTACAGAGATCAGTTAACCGGCTTGGCAAACCGTTGGAGCTTTGAACGCTGGGCGACAGAAAAACTAGCCACCGTGGATAGTGAGCGATCACTTACGGCATTGGTCTTTTTGGATATAGATGACTTTAAAGGCATTAACGACAGCTACGGGCACGATGTGGGAGACAGTGTCTTACAGCATTTTGCCAATCGCTTGAGCAACAACATTCGAACCAGAGACAGAAAAAGCCATGAATACGATTATTCCATCGCGCGCTTTGCTGGAGACGAGTTTGTTCTGATGCTCTACGATGTGCCAACTCGTAAAGATCTAGACGGCATTCTAGATAGGATCTGCGGGCTGTTCGAAAGCGGCTGCCAAACAAACGAGAGAATCAAGGAATTGACGTTAAGTGTTGGGGTTGCTTTGTATCCGCAAGATGCCCAAGAATTACATGAGCTGACGAGATGTGCTGATAAAGCGATGTATGTTGCCAAGCATTCAGGAAAAAACCGATATGCTTATTATCACGACAACCCAGTATCGACCCTGATAGAAGAACTACCAACGAGCCTTGTTAGCTCAGCACCGGATTCATCTGAACTTGAAGATTGCTTTGAAGCGAAGATCGAAGGGAACAATGTTACGCTATTAAAAACGCGCCAACGCTAGCCATTCCTATAACGGAGCGGCGCTGCTAACCTGCAAGGTACATAAGCCAAAGACTCACTAACCCGATCATAATAATCCATATGACTTGACGTGTTCGGTTTGGGTTATTCCCTTTAGGTCGCCTCACCACGGTTTTAAAAGCGGCTTGCTTAGCTGACTGAATAAACGGCGCTTCTATCTCACGTTTTTTCACGCGGCGTTTAACTGCGCTGTTTGCAACCTCTGTAAAGCGCTGGCTTTGCTCCGTTGTAAAGTCGTTATCAAAACCTATCCGACCATGCCTTTCGCCATGTTTTTGCTGAACTGCCATAGCGGCCTCCTTGGCGATATACTCTCTATTGAGTATAGACATAATTTCATATTGTTACCTGTTCAAGATTTTCGAATAAGTCACTCAACGCTGTGCCATCTTCTTTTTAAATCAAATTACATAAACTACAGCTATTCAAGTTTATGAGGGTTTCAAAATGACGAATGTAAGAGCAGTAGATCATGTGATTACAGCACATGCCACCTCAGATGGTGATGGCGTCAAAATCCAACGACTCGCAGGTTTTAATAACGCACGTTTCTCTCCATTTTTAATGATTGATGAACTGAAGTCGGATGAAAGCAAAGACTATGTTGGCGGCTTTCCTCCACATCCTCACCGTGGGATAGAAACGCTCACTTACATGCTCCAAGGTCACTTCCAACACAAAGACCATATGGGGAATGTTGGAGAGCTACGCAGCGGTGGCGCTCAATGGATGGCCGCAGGCCGTGGTGTCATTCACAGCGAAATGCCAATGATGGAAGAAGGTGCGCTGCATGGTTTTCAGATTTGGATAAACCAACCTGCGACACACAAAATGCAGCCAGCTCAGTATCACGATTTCCAAAGTGAAAGCATCGCGGAGCATCAAAGTGAACAAAGTGATTTGTTAAGAGTGATTGCCGGAGGGTTTGAACTGCACAACCAAACTGACAAGGATTCAGAGGCTTTACGAGCGCAGGGTCCATTACAGAAAACAGGTGTGCCATTAAGCGTTGCGGATTGGCGCTCTCATTCTGGGCAAAAAGTGACGTTAGGGACTAATGTTAATCACAATGCCATGACTTATGTGTACCGAGGCAGTATTAAGATCGGCGACAAAGTCATCAACCAAAGTCAACTTGCCCTGCTCACCAAAGCTGAATTGTTGTCTTTAGAAAGCCTAGAAGATTCAGGTGTACTGATTTTTTCTGGTCAGCCGATTAATGAACCTGTCGTGCACTATGGTCCGTTTGTCATGAACTCGATGGAAGAGATTGAACAGACAATTCAAGACTACAACAACGGTGTGTTTGAGACTTACTGATGTCTTGGCTTTGAGCTTTGAGCTTTGAAGGTTGAAGAGATTTTGCAACGAACAACGATTTGGTCATCCATTTGATGACTACAAAAACAAGTGACACTATCCACTGCCGGTTACTATCACTTATTTAACCACGCTCCTAGAGCGTGGTTTTTTTCTATTCAATCAGAGACAAACGATGCCCTGATTGAACAAATTTAGATCTGATTACAAATACTCACATAGGTAAGCTGTCGCTTCTTTTACCTGTAGGTCGAATGAAGAGTCACCCGCAACGTCAAAAGACTCACCAGATTGGTATGTCGTCCAGTCATCATCGCCAACACGCTTTACAATCAAAGCACCTTTAACAACGGTCATCTTTTCTGGAGCCGCAGTACCGAACGTATACTCACCAACCGCCATTACACCAACACTCACATCAGCACCAGACTGGTTAAACGCTAACGACTTAACGCCACCTTCAAAGTATGTGTTTTCTTTAATCATTGTACTTCCTTGTTATCTTCAAATTGCAATTATTGAGCTCACCGAGTAAGCCTATGCGTAAATTTAGGTGATAATTGTTTTAACCAATTCGAGACTTTCCTACAAGAAATAAATACGCATAGCTTAAGCATTTCTGGAATTCGCTTTCATTGATAACGTAAATACTGAGGAGCAAGGCTAATAACCATTAACACAACCACATTTATTAGAACATTCGATCCTGCTTCTAACTCTTAGAACAATTTTTGCAAACTAAGGTTTTAGTTAATAGAATCTAAAACAATATCAGTCGAAAAATGAAGAGATAATGGCAAAAAAGCCGACTAAAAGCAGAGATCTATTTGCCAACTCGTTACTCTACGGCTTCCTATTAGCTGGCTTTATGGTTGCCCTCACCGCCGGCTATTTTGCTTACCAAGCCCACCAGCAATCTGTCAGCCCAAGCAACGTCTATGGCACATGGATAGAGATTGCGGCGCCACCTTACAACACCGACATCCTGACACTTTCAGAAAACGGTGTGATGATGAATCATCGTCTTATCACTACCTCATTCGATTTTGACGGGAAGATCGTCACGATCAACACTGGCTCTGGAACCACCGTTTACACCATCAGTGGTACTTACGATTCGCCTCGCTTAAAGCGATTAGAGCCAAGCGTACCATCTCAGCAATTTATTAAAGAAGGCTACGAAGATACTGCGACTGGTGATACCCATAGTGTCATGCAACAACGACGCGCTTCCTTAGCTGAGCAATTCAAAAGATAACCCTCTTATCCATACTGCCATAAGCATTCGTCTTCAAGTTTACCCGTCGATCGACCCCGCTCGCTCAACATACTTCACTTTGTGATTCAGCTTCAATCCACAGTATTTTCTTATAGTTTGTCGCACCTTTTCATAACTTCATGTCGTGAATTTTCACTTGTGAGATTTTCCTACTGAAGGATGTTTTATTTTATAAAACATGGACTCAGCCTCTCATTCATTAAGCAACAGAATTGTAACAAGATACAATTTTTTAGTTGTCCATCGAAAACGGATTTATTTTCAGTTATGAAATTAAAACTCTCTCGAATACTGACTGGGAAGCTCCTTCAAAACTGATTGGAGCCGTTTATGGGGCCATTGGGTTCTCGTAATCTTCAAGGAATGAGAGAAATAGTATGATTCGTATAAATACCTGTGCTGCAAGCATTGCTCTAGCGCTATCTGGTACAGCATTAGCTGCTCCAACAGCACCTAGCATCGACATGTACGGTTCCAATAACCTGCAATTTTCTAAAATTGAACTCGCGATGGAAACCACCTCTGGCTACAACCAGATGGTGAAATATCACGACCAAGCGAAGGTCGACGTTAAGTTCAACCAATGGAGCGGAACGTCAGGAAACACGTACAACATCTACTTTGATGGCGTTAAAGTAGCCACTGGCCCAATCACTGGCAGCCAAACCACGGCTTCATTCGAATATGGCCAAGGCGGCTTATTCGAAATGGAAATAGAAGCGTGTGACGAAACAGGTTGTAGCAAAAGCGCACCCGCTAAAATCACGATTGCCGATACCGATGGCGCGCACTTAGCACCACTTGCGATGAATGTGGATCCAAACAACAAGTCATACAACACCGATCCAAACACGGTAGTAGGTACTTACTTTGTTGAGTGGGGTATTTATGGTCGTGACTACACGGTAGATAACCTACCCGCTGATAACTTGACCCACATCCTTTACGGCTTCATCCCAATTTGTGGTCCTAACGAATCAGTAAAATCGGTAGGTGGAAACAGCTACAACGCACTAATGACAGCTTGTCAGGGTGTTAACGATTACGAAGTGGTGATTCATGACCCATGGGCCGCTTTCCAGAAGAGCTTCCCTCAAGCGGGCCACGAATACAGCTCACCTATCAAGGGTAACTACGCAATGATGATGGCGCTCAAACAGCGTAATCCTGATTTGAAGATCATCCCATCGATTGGTGGCTGGACGCTATCTGACCCGTTCTTTGATTTCACAACCAAAGCCAACCGAGACACCTTCGTCGCGTCTGTTAAGAAATTCCTCAACACATGGAAATTCTACGACGGTGTCGATATCGATTGGGAATTCCCTGGTGGCGGCGGTGCTGCACCTGATCTTGGTGATCCTGTGAACGATGGCCCTGCTTACATAGCACTGATGGCAGAACTACGCGTGATGCTCGATGAGCTAGAAGCTGAAAATGGTCGCACTTACGAACTCACATCAGCCATCGGTGTTGGCCACGATAAAATTGAAGACGTGAACTATGGAGATGCTATCCAATACATGGATTACATCTTTGCGATGACTTATGACTTCTACGGCGGTTGGAATAACGTATTGGGTCACCAAACAGCATTGAACTGCGGTAACTTCATGCGCCCTGGTCAATGTGATGGCACTGGGCTTGATGAAAATGGCGAACCATACACAGGCCCAGCTTACACCACAGACAACGGCATCCAATTGCTACTTGAACAAGGCGTTCCAGCGAACAAACTTGTGGTTGGTACAGCGATGTACGGTCGTGGCTGGGAAGGCGTATTACCATCATCACTCACCGATCCGAGCGACCCTATGACAGGTGTTGGTAACGGCAAACTGAAAGGCAGCTCTGCACAAGGTGTCTGGGAAGATGGCGTTATCGACTACAAAGGCATTAAGGCGAACATGCTTGGTGCGAACAACCAAGGGATCAATGGCTTCGAATACGGCTACGACGAAATGGCAGAAGCGCCTTACGTTTGGAATCGCACCTCAGGTCAGCTAATCACATTTGATGATGACCGCTCGGTAAAAGCAAAAGGCGCGTACGTTCGTAGTCTTGGTCTTGCAGGTCTATTCTCTTGGGAAATTGATGCAGATAACGGCGATATCCTGAATGCAATGCATGAAGGTCTTGCTGGCGGTACAACAGATCCTGTCAACCGCAAACCTACGGCAGCTGCAGGTGCCGACCAATCCGTTGAAGGCCCAGCTTCTGTTTCTCTAGACGGTAGCGCTTCAAAAGACAGCGACGGCACGATTGCAAGCTACGCTTGGTCACAAGTAAGCGGAACAGCCGTAACTCTGGCCAACGCGAATGCTGCAGTTGCAAGCTTCGATGTGGTTGAAGTCGCTCAGCAAGAAACACTAACCTTCAGCCTAACGGTAACGGACAACGAAGGTGCTACTTCTACTGACACCGTTGTTGTAACAGTAAGCCCTAAAGATACAGGCCCAGTAAACACAGCACCAGTAGCAGTGGTTACGGCTCCGGCTGAAGTTAATGCGGGTGATGTAGTCGTGGTTGATGCTTCGGCTTCAAGCGATGCAGACCAAGACACATTGACCTTCACATGGGATGTACCTGCTGGTATCGATGCAACGGTTCAAGGTGCTTCAGCGAGCTTTGTCGCGGCGGAATACACGCAAGATACAACGCTGAACTTCTCTGTAACGGTCAGCGATGGCACTGATACATCGGTTGCGGCTACTTCAGTGAAAGTTCTAAAGAAAACCACAGGCGGCGGTACGTGTACTAACGCTTGGGATTCAGGCGCGGTTTACACTGGTGGCGACCAAGTGACTCAAGGCGGTAAGGTTTGGGAAGCGAAATGGTGGACAACCGGTGAAGATCCAACAACGACAGGCCAATGGGGCGTGTGGAAAGAGATCGGCCCAGCAAGCTGTGCTAACTAAAAATAGGGTTGAGCTAAACACCAACTAAGCACCTAAAAGCAAGGCCAACCAGATAATGTCTGGTTGGCCTTTTTAATGTTTGTTTTCTTAGCTTTGAGCTTACGATCTTTTTACTGGCGTCCTACTGACTTGCGCTCGTTGTGCTTAGCCAATTAAGTTATCAAAGCTCTCGAACACTTGTGGGCACTTCATTACTCGCCCGTGGCCCTGTCCTTGAGTCGCAATTAAAGTAACGCGACCCATTTCATTAGCCGCACGCTGAGACACATCAAACTTAGTAAACTTGTCTTGCTCATCATGAACGATGATCGTCTGAGACTCACGAAGCGCTAGCTTTCCATAGGGATCAACAGACTGAATCGGGTAGTTAAACTGCTCTTCGACTTCTCCAACTACCGCCTCGAACAGTTTCATTGAGTAGCCAGAACGCGCAACGCTGCCAAATAGGTTTTCTAGATAATCCAGTACAGGTGCAATCAGCAATAATGGCTTGTTTTCCAATTTAACGTGCTTACATTCCAACGCAGAAGCCGTGCCCATACTGTGACCGACCAAACCTGCTACCTCACCCACCGAATCGAGAATCGCTTCAAGGCCGTTCACAAACGCAGGAATATGACCATGTACACCATCACTGCCACCATGAGCAGGGTGATCATAAGCCAGAGCCGTAAAACCTTTAGCAGCAATATGTTCCATCAGAGGGAAAAACTGACTCGCGGTGCCAGACCAACCATGAGTCAGCACCCAAACAGGCCCCGTACCCAAAGAATAGGTTTTTAAAACGCCATCACGACCTTTGATTTCACTCTTGATAAGCCCTTGGGGATCAGCATTTTTCTGCTCAGTACGCATTGGAGTGAGCAGCAACTTACGTGCGGTTTTCTTCGCATGACTCGGCGCTAGGATGTAATGCAGGTTGGTTGTTGCGCCAATTAAGCTGCGCTTGAAGCTGAATTTGTTCGATGTATTAAAGTAGATTTTGTCACTCATGACCGGTCCTTGTATCGCCATCATCATTGGCGGATCGAGCTCGGCCCTGAAAATCGAACGACCGTGCTATTTGTTAGTATAAAAAATGACGATAGCGCTGTTTATGATTGCTTGCCGCCACTTCTGTTAAAATCTTTTGCAAACCTTAGTTAAGCAAAGTCACATGATTTGCGAGTTAACCTGCTGTATGTATTAAACCGCTCTCCAACTGGCTACCAAGCGCTCGACGCCACTCCAAAAATGGGTGTGGCTCGCTTGTTGGCCTCGTAACGAGTAGAACAAGTTCGCACTCAAATAAAGACCGTATAACTCGAAGGTTGCCTGTTTCGGGTCTAAATCGGCTCTGAACTGTTTGCTCTCAACCGCTTTTGCTACCTGAATCGTCAAGTAGTCAATCCACACTGAAATGGTTTTCTGCAGTGCTTTCTGAATCACAGACCTTTCACTGCCCGCATCTTTCCATGCATCAATAAACATGCAACTGCCTTGGAATGAATGGTTCCAGCCCAGCCAATTGTCGAGCAGCTGTTTCAATTTCGCTTCAATATCACCATCTCCCAGCTCTCTTGCGGGAATGATGACTCTTTCGGTGAATATGGCGTTGGAATACTCGAGTACAGAGAGTTGCAGGTTTTCTTTAGAGTTGAAGTGTGCAAACAAGCCACTCTTAGACATGCCACACTGCTTGGCTAACTCGCCAATCGTCAAACTCTCAAGCCCATTCTCACTTGCAAGCGCGAATGCATGGCTCAAAATATACTCTTTGGTTATCTTTCCCTTACTCATTATTCACCAATAATAAATCTGATACATTATTTTTAGCACGTTCGTTCTTTTTTTCAAGATTTTTTACTTAACCCTAGGTATTCATTTTGTCTTATCAAAGAACTGTGGAAAAATGCGACAGTATTCAAAGGAATTTGAGTTAACCGATTATTGAGTTTAATAACTAGGGAAAGAGAATGAACACACTTTGGGAACAGTTTGCGTTTTCGGCGTCGGTAACAGGCCCTATCTGTTTAATGCTGTTTCTTGGTGTGATGCTCAAGCGAATCGGCTTAATCAATGACAATTTCATTGATGTCGCATCTAAGGTGGTATTTCAAGTCACCCTGCCCGCGATGCTATTTCTGAGTATTGTTCAATCGAATCACAACTTTTCAGCCAGTAGCGCGTTAGTTGCGTTTGGCGTCATCGCTAACTTTGTCTTTTTCTTGTTCACGATTTTCTCAACCAAATTAGTATTTAAAGGTTCGAAAGATCAAGGTGTGATTGTCCAAGGTGGATTCCGCGCCAATACCGCGATCATCGGCCTCGCCTATGTGGCTAATATCTATGGCAACCAAGGCGTGGCATTGGCGGCTATCTATGTCGCATCTCTAACCGTGTTGTATAACATTCAAGCCGTGATTGCACTGACACCCAAAGGCGAAGACACTGGTGCGAAAGCGATTAAAGTGATCGCTAAGTCGATTACCAAGAACCCATTGATCATCGCTATTTTCTTAGCGGTCGTCTTCTATGCGCTTTCGATTCCTATCCCAAAAATGGTCACTGATGCTGGTCAGTACTTTGCCAACATGACGTTACCTTTGGCACTGCTGTGTACCGGTGGGTCGCTGGACATCAGCTCGCTCAAACAAGAAAAGTTATCGACGTGGTTCGCCTCTAGCTACAAGTTAATTGCCTCACCGTTACTGATTACACTGGCGGCTGGGTACTTAGGATTTGAAGGGCTCGATCTCGGGCTTATCTTCTTGATGAGCGCAGCACCAACAGCAGCGGCAAGCTACGTTATGGCTCGTGCGATGGGAGGAAACTCAACACTGGCGGCTAACATCATCGCGCTTACTACTGTTGTTTCTCTTATCACTTGTACTCTCGGTATTTTTGTACTTACTGCAATGGATTTAATATAGCTGCGACAGGCTTCAAATAATCAATACAAGCCTTAAAACAAAGGTCGCAACCCTTGATTTAGCGCTAACTGATTCAATAAAAAGGCTGTTAGATTCTACGAAAATTTTCTTAGAGATCTGATATGTCTTCCGTTCAACATACGCCTTCACAACACATCGCCAGTATTGAGTTGGGTCGAGTGATTGCTATCTTGGCGATCATTGGCTTACATGGCCAAGTGGCACTCACTTATTGGCAAATAGATGAAGTGCCTTGGATCGGTTATGTACTCAACCAAACCGCTCGTTTTGCGGTACCTCTGTTTTTCCTAATTTCCGGTTATCTTATTCAGCCCAAGCTGACTGCCTCCCCGTGGCAAACCGTCATTAATTACTCTAAACCACTGCTTAAGGTTTGGTTAGCATGGAGCATCATTTGCTTAGTGATGCCATTCAACCTCGCGAAGGTAGAAGAGTTTGGCTACCTAGGTGAGCGCCAAGGCTATTGGGGTTTCTTAATGAACACGCCACTTAACTCTTTCTTAGAGGGTGGATTGGTTCATTTATGGTTTATTCCCGCTCTCGTATGTGCAGTTTTGATCATTGCTTTGATAGTCGAAATGAAACTCGACAAACTGCTATTACCAGCGGCAATTGCACTTTACGTCTATGGTGTTTTAGCGGGCAGCTACGCAACGCTAACCGGGTTAGAAGCACCTTTCTTCACGCGTAATGGCCCGTTCTTTAGCACGTTAATGGTGACCTTAGGTTTCCTTATTCGTCAGAATCAATGGAAGGTGTCATCAACTAAAGCGTTGGGGTTATTAGCGTTAGGCATGTTGATTCATTTTGCTGAGGCATCATGGCTCACCACGTTCGACGTCGGATTCAACATGAATGATTTCTTGTTTGGCACGGCGCTATGGGGGATGGGCGTGTTCATGTGGCTTTTAGCAAATCCAAACATGGGTAACTACGCTTGGGTTCGCGCCATTTCAAATCGCATGCTAGGTATCTACGTCAGCCATTTGCTGATCATTATCGTGTTGTTCAATGTCTGTGGAGTTTTAGGCATTACGGAATTGGCAAAAGACGTTACGGTATTTTTTGGCACCGTATTGTTGAGCTTCGGGTTGGTTGTTGGAATCGAAAAAACACCACTGCGACGTGTGCTGCTTCGTTAGTGTTTGTGCCTAACATCATCAGCTAAATCAGTTTTAAAGAGTCACAAAAAATAAAGGCAAGATAACGGATTATCTTGCCTTTATTTCATCATGTCAGTAATGAGACTGTGTCACTCGCTGGAGTGTTATCGGAACGCCATTGCGCCCTTGCCAACACCTTCATAAGCGACGATTTGTAGTGATTGGTTCTCTGCTAGGCTAGGTTCAACTTGATCCGCGATATAGCCAGCAAGTAATTCCACCGTGGTATCTGTCGGTAAAATTTCCGTCTCACTCTTAGCAATCGCTAGCTCAAATTCGCCTTGTGGCGCGGTGTAGCGGAAGCCATAGTGACTTTCATCATTAACACTGTTCGCGTTTTCACTCAGGTTAAGTGATGAAACTGAAACTTGGTCTTCTTTAGAACCTAAATAAATGTCTTCCCAACGCTGAGCAAATGCTTGTTCACGTTGCCCGTCACGCTGACCATCGACCACGATTTCTACTGGAGAACGGTGACCATGCGCGATGCGCTGGCAGTTACCATCATGCTTTTTCAAACCGTGAGTATAGTGGTAGAACGCACCATTAATGTTTTCATGGCGAAGGGTAATCTCTAACCCTGTGACGTTACTTGGAAGGTTGTCGCGAAGAATATCATAAACATGAGCGGTCACACTCTCGATGGTGATCGCTTCAGCGTCAATCAGACAGTAAGCTTCATCAGGGCAGTGCAGGTGCAGGCTCTTGTCACCACGCAACACATCTACCTTAGAGTAACCGGCTTTGCTTGCTTGATGCACGATTGCAGAGTTTTTCATTGGCAGCAGTAAGCGGTGGTCAACATGTTGATCAACCAACTGTTTGATCTGCTTTTTGACCTTACTAAAATCCAGCACCATGCTCATTTCATTAAGTTCACCAGACATGGTGACATCTAAAATCCAACTATCTCCTACGACCCCTCGGTGTTCACAGATGTATGAAGAATCGATAACGGTAAGGTCTCTTACAAATAGGTTCAAGTTGAACTCCTTAATACTTTAATGAGATACGGGAGGCTGAATAATGTTCAGCAGGCACTTCGTCTCATTGGTGTCTAGATAAAATAGGACGGGCAGGATGTTACAACGAGCTTATAAAGTCCACCTTTTTACACCCTCTTCCGATAAAAGAACAAACTACATACAATTTCCGCTAAAACATAGACCAGCCAGATACGAATAGCCATAAATCGGGTGGGGATTGCCTGCCGTTTCACGACGCATTTTGCTTTAGCCAAAGGCGCGGCGACACTCCGGCAACATGTTGAAAAGCACGTGAGAATCCTGAATAGCTATTGTAACCCACTTCATCAGCGACCCAATTGATCGGCTTATTTTGCAATAACAGAGATTGAGCAACAGAGACTCGCCACTTTTGCACATAATCTCCCGGCGTTTCACCCACTTCCCGTTTGAACGCTTCAATAAACTGAGTACGAGACATCGCGGCCAGTGACGCCATTTCGGCAAATAAACAATGCAAGGCTGCGACAAATGCCTGTGTTCCGTGTGAGCGCTAGACAAGCTCAACTCCCCCGCGCTCAATACATGAAGGTGGCCCTCTTTACCTTGTTGCGCGTTAAATGACGATACTCCACACAGGTTTCCAGAATAGAAAACGCCAGTGCGTATCGAGAAGTGTTCCATTAGTTGTGAAAGCAGATCCATGCATCCTCCGAACGATTCGCTTAGTTTTTAGTTCTTTTGTCCCTCTATAGACCGGACGAGTGGGCTAAATTATTTCAAACAAGATAACCAACACTGACAAGGAACTTGATATGTCACACATGAAATCGACCAGTCAAAAAATCACTCTAATGGCCGCGTTACTAGGCACCAGCTTTTCGTTAATGGCAGCAGACCTTGATATGAGTGTCGACAGCAATAACCTCGCAATTAAAGGCTATGATCCTGTCGCTTACTTTGCCAATGAAGGTCCAGTAAAAGGCACATCTGAGTTCACAGCGATCTATAACTTTGCGAGCAGTGAAAACAGAGATGAATTTCGAGCCAATCCAGAAGCCTATGCCCCTCAATATGGCGGTTACTGCGCGTTTGGAGTAGCCATGGGTAAGAAGTTTGAAACCGACCCTCTCGCTTGGAAGGTGGAAGATGGAAAGTTGTATCTGAACTTAGACAAATCGGTTCAGAAACGCTGGCTGGAGAATACACAAGAGTTCATCCAAGACGCCAACAGCAACTGGACAACCATCAAAACCGTAGAAGCCTATAAGCTCTAGCCTACAGCGCTTATCCATTGCCCAAGAATAAAACGGAAGCGACCGAACGCTTCCGTTTTCATTGGGATTTTCCCCAAAGAGGCCAACCCAAAGCGATTGGCAACACCTACTAAGTCCATTTCTATTCTATACTCCTAGCAGATAAGCTTTTCTTTTTATGGAAGAATAATGACATTACCTAAGATTTTGGTACTCGGCCTTTGCGCCCTATCGACACTGACTTATGCCAACCCATGGCAGTTCGTCAAAAGTGAAGATGGCATCATGATTGATAAAAGGCCACACAGCGAAGGCTTGGTCGAAATACGAGCACAGATGCAAACGCCCACCACTTACTCCGGTTTTTTACTGTTATTGGAAGACAGTGAGAACGTGCCAAACTGGATAGATAATGTATCGCAAAGCCGTGTGTTGATGCAGATATCTGAAGATGAAAACATCGTCTATACCCAATTCAAAGCACCGTGGCCTGCCAGAGATCGAGACATGGTGACCTACTCAAAATACAGCATCGAGGGTGGGCAGTTTGTTTTGTCGATAAAGGATGCGTCGAACTATTTGGCGAAAGAGTCGGGGTACATTCGAATCTACGATGTGGACGCACTTTGGACACTGCAACCGCTGACTAATGGCAATACCTACATCACCTACACCGCGTATGCGAACGCAGGGGGCATCTTGCCAAATTGGTTGATGAACAAGTTATCGATAGGCAGTGCACTGAGCACGTTTAAGGGGCTAAAAGAACAGTTACCAAAGTACCAAGGCCAACAGCACCCTAACCTGCCAAATGAGTCTCGCTAACGATACAAGTCGATAAGTAAATGGAGGCATTAAGGTTAAAGATTAAGGTCTTCTAGCGAGGTCGCGAGCTAAGATAAGCGCCAAGCCAAATACTTGAAGAAACAGGGCGATGTTCTTATAGAAAGCCATTTTCTCATCAAGCCTTTGGATTAACTCAACCAAGGTCAGGTTATCCAAATAGTAATCATCGATTCGAGTTCGTTGCGCTTCTTGTGCACTGTTTATCAGCATCATCAGTTTCGGTAAGTGAGCCAAAGAGATACTTGGCACTTCGCTACTCACCCAACGCCTAAGTTGCCCACGCAGTGCTTCGTCGAGAACCGTGGTCGGCTGCACCGTTTCTAGTTTATCAAGGTGAATCAAAATCGCTTCACGCTTGCGCTCTAGGGTTTCAATCGTATTCCAAGCAAGCTGTATTGAGTACACATTGCCGTATTTGCGATCGTTGTACTCCGCTTTCTCAGCTTCAATTTTATCGAGCACCAAGCTCGACATGACAATCGCCATGATGTTGAGTATCAAGCCTGCGAGGACAATCGCCCAAGCAGGAGGAAGACGCAACGCCATAATGCTCCCTAGAACATTTTATCAAAAGGTAGGTAAGCTAAGTTTAGGACAATCAAAGAGATCATGCAGATAAGCGTTAACACCATACCCAATTTTCGACCTTTGAAGTTCTTCGCTAAGATCCCTTTCGCATGAATCACACGCCCCAGAATAAACGCCACACCAATGACATGAATCAGCCACACACCGGCGCCATTCATCTCTAACAATCCCATCAAAATAACGGTGATTGGGATGTAATCCATAGCATTACTTTGTGCCGAACGTGCTATCTGTAACGACTCGACACCGCCATCAGCATGAGCAACAAGATTGATTCGCCTTTGCTTGATCACCTCTATTGCTAACCAAATCATTACGATCGTCAGCAAGGCTGCGTAAAGTGCTGTAACCATCATATTTCCCTATTATTTTGTGTTTACTCAGTGTTCTTTGTTATCTGTTCGACAACACCCGCCGAGATAAAATGAAAATCGCACCCGAGTACTTGTAAGAGATCTCTCACACCGAACGTAAGAGATCACAATCAAGCTTCGCAGAAAATTCCTAAAATACAAACCCAAGCCCTTGTTTTGTATGAATCCACGCATATTTCTTTCGATCAGTGGGTACATTTATTTCTTAGGGTGGATTGTGAGCAAAGCCTCTGCAGTGTTTAATACACATGTCGACAGGGAGTTGGCAGGAACAGGAAAAAGCCTAACGGATTAGGTATCTTCAGGATGAAGATTTGATGGCTTAGGATGAGTTATCAGCAAGGAAGTTATGCTCTAGGATAGAGTCGCTTATCAGGATGATGAGTTTGCAAGGACACCGCTAGGACGGCGATGAATTGGATAGGTTAAAGGATTTAGCCACGTCAAGGAACGATGCAGGGAGCACCAGTTACCTATTGAAAGATAAGTAACGCGCAGTAGCAGGATGGCTACGAAAAGAATAGACCCCGTTTGGTGAAAGCCAAACGGGGTTTCCTTTTTTGTAACGTCTGAAAGCTGTTCGCAGCTAACCGTTCAAAGTCACGTTACAAAATAATGTTCATCAAGAACATTGCACCTAACGCATTCAATACCGAAATCGCGATCATCACCGGGATGTAGCGACCTTCAGTACCAATTGGTCCCATAATACGGCCCATGTATTGCACCTGAGAGCCCATCAAGTAGATAGCTGGCGCCAAGATAGCTATATGGTTGCCGTTCAGAATACCTTGGTCAAACAGCGTGATAACCACGCCCACCGCGCCACCCATCGACATCCACGCACCGATCAATACCGCTGCCGCTTCGCCAGGTAAACCAAATACCGCCATAATTGGAGCAAATACACTGCCCATCAAATCCAGCGCACCCGTTATCTGCAATGCCTTGATGATCACAAACGCCATCAGAACATTCGGTACCGTAGAGGTAGTCGCAATAACCCAGCCTTTCTTAGCACCTTCAACGAAAATATCAGTAACCATTGGTTTCTTTGCTTTAACTTCGCTCATTATGCTACTTCCTCTTCCAGTTTTTGTTCTTTGTCTGATTTTGGTTTGTCTTCTTTGCCTTCAGTAATGTTGAGGTAAATACGGAACAGATTCGCGCCGACAAACTTAAAGATAAACATCACAGCGACAGCCAAACCAATTGACGATGTCACCGCTAAAGAGCCGTCCATCGCGGTTAGAGTGAACAGCACCGCACCTGAAGAGAAAAAGTTAACGATCGCCGCACCCGCCGTAAACTGGAACATGGTGAACACATCGGTTTCACGCTTAGTCAGATGTCCTTCGTCTTTCAGCTGACGTGTCATCGCTGCGCCAGCATCGGTACTTTGCAAAGAAGCGATCAGTGCCAAGCCTGAGTTACCCGGAATACCCATCAGAGGGCGAAGCAGAGGTGTCAGTAGTTTACGAGCCGCATCCAGTGCACCGTAGTGCTCAAGTACGTTGATCATACCCAGTGCAAACATCACGGTCGGAATAAGTGTCAAAGCAAAAATGAAACCGTCGCGAGCACCACTACCGCCTTTACCACGCAGTGACGTCGTTGCCGCTTGAATACCATCGGCCGTTTCACTCACATCGTAAGCGACCTTACCAAATGAACCGTTGAGCGTTGTAAAATCGAACACTCCATACCATTCATTGGACTGCATTAAGCCTGAAAAGAACACCATCGCGAACGCGAGTGCGATATAGCTGCCGATCGTGACTTTACGATCGGTTTTGGTTGGATTAGTCATAAGGACCTCTATACATCTCGTTTATGTGGAACAGAACACGTATAGATAGTGCAAACTAATGAGCGAAAGGTTAATGACCAAAATCAAATAGCGTATCGGTTTAAATAAAAGAAGCACAGCAACATATAAAACTGTGATTTGGATTTAAAAGCAGGACCATACGCTAAATAAATTAGAATATTTCACATACAAAACTAAAAAATCTTGCTTCAACAGCGCAACCAAAAACGCACACAATCGCCACACAAGTCTGGCTTCTAGTGAGAAGTTTTTACCTAGTGCGATCTCTGATAATGCTGTAAGAGATCTCTTACATTGTTTTTCTGGTCAATTTTAATTCGATTATAATACAGAGACTTAAAAAGTGATTTTGCTTCCAGAACGCAACCGTTTTCCCTTAGTTGATTGAGTTTTGAGCCAAGCGCAAACAGTGAGCCATTTTATAAAGAATTTGAGCTTAATTCGAAATTTCAGCCCTCAGAGGTGCTATAGACTTCGCGCAGCCAATATAGAAGGAGAACGGTGATGACTATGGAAATGAGAACGCTTAAATATCAAGTAATGGGCAAAGGCATGTGGATCACTGCAACAGTATCTCGCGTAGTAGCGGACAAACTTGCGCTTGAATACCAATCCTATGGCTGGCCTGTTGAAGTATGTGCAGCAGAACAAACACTGACGTTTGATCTCAATGCTGCATAATGTTGGCAATTTCGAATAAGCTCTATCGGCACTGAGTCCGGTAGGGCTTTTTCTTTGGTCTTTAGTCTTTAGTCTTTAGTCTTTAACTTAAGTGTGGAAGACAGTAATTTTGAGTATGTAAGACCGTATTTCGTTCACATCACAGTCTATTCCTTTCATTATAATCTATTGAATTATTAAGATATCTATCACACTGCACATGGTTATTTAGGTCTACTCTTTTACCCGTGTTAATAACTTATTAACTTCGGAGCGTAATCCATGTTAGGTATCCAGCTTTCTGCTGTTCTCTCTTTGTTACTCTTTTCTTCGGTAGCAGGTGCTGCCACTTCTCAGTTGGGAGAACCACTCAAGCTCACCAACTCATTCGCTGGCTACCTATCCCTGACCATTTTCGTTGTCGCCTACATCGTGGTGATGATGGAAGAGTACCTAAAGCTCCGAAAATCTAAGCCAGTGTTACTTGCAGCAGGACTGATCTGGATAATCATTGGTTTTATCTACCAAGAACACAACCTTGTTGAAGTCGCTAAGCAAGCACTCGAACACAACTTACTGGAATACGCTGAGCTGTTACTTTTCCTACTCGTCGCCATGACCTACATCAGCGCCATGGAAGAGAGAAGACTGTTTGATGCGCTGCAAGCGTGGATGGTGGGCAAAGGCTTTAATTTCCGCTCTCTGTTCTGGCTAACCGGTATTCTGGCCTTCTTTATCTCACCGATCGCCGACAACCTCACCACAGCTCTATTGATGTGCGCCGTGGTTCTGAAAGTCGCAGGATCTAACCCTAAATTCGTTAACCTAGCCTGTGTGAATATCGTGATAGCCGCTAACGCTGGCGGCGCGTTCAGCCCATTCGGTGACATCACAACGTTGATGGTGTGGCAGGCTGGTTATGTGAGCTTCAGTGAATTCATTCCCTTATTTATTCCTTCAGTGATGAATTACCTCGTCCCTGCAATGATCATGTCTTACTTTGTTCCCACAACCCAACCCGACACGGTGCATCAGCACGTTGAATTAAAACGCGGTGCAAGACGCATCGTGTTGTTGTTCATCATGACCATCGGCACTGCGGTTGCTTTCCATGCCGTACTCCACTTCCCTCCAGTAATGGGCATGATGATGGGGCTGGCGTATCTACAGTTCTTTGGTTATTTCTTGCGTAAGACCTTACCAAATTCACTGGCGAAGAAAAAAGCGGTGGCGATTGCCAACAATGATGGGGGGGCATTGAAGCGACTCGGTTCAGTCGTGCCCTTTGATGTATTTCGAAGAGTGTCCCATGCCGAATGGGACACTCTGCTGTTCTTCTACGGCGTGGTAATGTGTGTAGGTGGCTTGAGTCTACTGGGATACTTGGAGCTTGCCTCTGGCGTGATGTATAGCCAATGGGATCCAATTTGGGCCAACATCATGGTGGGGATCTTATCTGCGATTGTCGATAACATTCCGGTGATGTTTGCCGTGTTATCGATGGAACCTCAAATGTCGATGGGTAACTGGCTACTGATCACCTTAACCGCAGGCGTTGGCGGCAGCTTGTTATCTATTGGTAGTGCGGCAGGTGTGGCGTTAATGGGCGCGGCGCATGGCAAATACACCTTCTTTGGCCACTTGAAATGGATGCCAGTGATCATGATTGGCTATGCCGTCAGTATCGCTGCACACCTATGGCTTAATGGCGATCTTTTCTAATTCGGAGATCTTTTCTAGTTCGAACTGTCTTTCACAGGCTTATCTACAAGTGTCCAGACGTTACTCAATTGTATCGCTGGACATTGGTTGCAAGTTAGCATCTCGCCCTTCTGTTGAATGCGCATCACTAGTCTAGAGTCAGTTCGGCTGCTTCCAGAGTTGAATTCAATGGTGATCAAGTCATCATCAACACGATAGGTTCGAGTCACGGAATTATCCGTTGTTTGATAAGTCACTTGCCCGGATTCAAAAAGTAGATAACTGTCATTATCTGCGTTCTCATACATACCTTTGAACAGAGCAAGCTGTGGAACCTCGAAAGGTCGGCTGGTATCAGTTAAACAACCTGTCAGCAATAATGCAGAGCTGCAGCCAGATATTAGTAAGGGGAATCTATTCATTTGGGCATCCTTGCCTAGAGAACATAGTCAAAGAATATGCAACCAAATCGATATCCCCCAGAAAGCGTTGATTTTAATTCAAAGTCATATTTTAAGAACCACTCGCCTTCACCATTAAGTAGTACGAGATATTCAGCCAGCATCTCGACAGGCTCATGGCTAAATCGCTTGCTAGTCTTGCTCTCTTCCCTCTATCACCAATAAGTGCTGTTTACGTTCTACGCCACCTGCATAACCCGTCAGTTTGCCGTTTTTACCAATCACACGGTGACACGGCACAATCACTGAAACCGGATTTTTGCCATTCGCCAAACCCACAGCACGAACGGCTTTCGGATTGCCTATCGCATCGGCCAGTTGTGCATAGCTCCAAGTCTCTCCATAAGGAATGGTCGTCAGCGCCTGCCAAACCGACTGCTGAAATGGCGTGCCCTTGGCTGCAATCGGCACAGAAAACTGAATAGCTTCGCCCGAGAAATAGCGATTAAGCTGCTCGATAGCCAATGCAAAGATCGGAAAGCTATCATCTTGAACACCCAACGGTTCCGGCTTGGTGGTATGTGTCTCGAACCAAAGGCCGAGCAAGCCTTCATCGTTCGCCTGTAACGTCACGGTTCCCAATGGGCTCTCATAGTAAGTAAAACGGTTGTCCATGATATCTCCTAGCTTAGTATTCCGATTAAGACTGATTCCAACAGTGGAACGTGGCGTAACTACCCCAAGGCGAAACACTCTCCGTGTTGATGGCGGGGCGATGCTCAATAAACTTCTTCACCACCAAGTCACCAACCAACAGATGATTAGGTTCGCTTAACCCGCGAAGCAGTGCATATTGAATAGTCCAAGGCCCAATCCCTTTTAGCTCAATCCATTTGGAAGGATGCTCAGCTTCATTGTCGACCATGTATTCTGCAAAACGCTTTAGGGTCTCTTTGCGGCTTCCCGGCATTCTCAAGAAGCTAACATCAGCGTCCGCTATCTGTTTTGGTGTTGGGAAGCTGGCTTTCTCATGTTCATCAGAAAGCTCTTTGACCAATAAGTTAAGCTGACCAATCGCCGCGGTTACCGAAACTTGCTGTCCTAGAATCGCTCTCACGCCTGCCTCCCAAGCACTCCACACGCCAGGAATACGGATACCACTCTTAGCCACCAAGTTAGGATCGATAGTCGTAAAGAACGTCTCAACCTTGGCAATATCGACATCAAGATCAAACATACGGCGGATATTCGCAATCAAGCTTCTTAATTGGCTTATATCATCCAACTCGAATTCAATATCCAAGCGGTTATCTTTGGCTAAAGTCGCCTTGAACCAACCCTTTGACCCGTTCACATTTACCGTGCGCTTATAATAATCTTCGCCAACGCCTTCTAAGCCCTCAATCATTCTTCGTCGATAAAACCTCAACAAGTAGTTCCAATCTAAGGGTCCATGAAAACCAAGCTGAATATGATTACTCTGAGTGTCACTTGGCTTCGCTCGCCTAATTTGGCTTGGCGAAAGCTGCAGCTCTTTTTGAAAGGCATCATTAAAACGGCGCGTACTATTGAAGCCACTAGCAAAGCCGACATCAGTAATGCTCATGCTACTGGTGTGCAGCAACTGCTTGGCAAACATCAATTGACTGTACAGACTATATTGCTTGGGTGACACGCCGATGTAATTGTCGAATAAGGTTCGTAAATAACGATCTGAAATACCTAACCGCGTTGCAAGGTCGACGATAGATCCTGAATTCAGAGCGCCATTATCAATCAACTGCATCGCACGTAAGAAAGTGGTTTCGACGCCCTTCCAAGCCGGCGAAAAAGGTGCGCTGTCTGGTCGACAACGTAAACAAGGACGATATCCCGCTTTCAATGCTTGAGCTTGATGGGAAAAATATTCGACGTTTTCTTCTTTGGGTGGTGTGGCTGGGCAAATCGGGCGACAAAAAATTCCTGTCGTTTTCACCGCTGTAAAAAACATCCCATCAAAGCGAGCATCTCGTGCATATCGAGCCAAATGGCACTGCTCACTGGTTAAGCTGCTGTTGTGATTGATCTTTTTCGACATGCCGTACTCTTCCCACTTACCATAGCGTTTGATCCGATACCTAAAAGTTTACCGTGAACCACCATTGTCGCTAGCCACTTTCGGAAGCGAAGGTCAGATAAATCACAAAAAAGGGTTTTAATTTTATTCAATTCGACTAAATTTAACCTAGAGAGGGCATTCTTCTCACAACGTCAACGATCGGTACTTAGCACGCCAAGATGCAGAGACCTATCGAATATAAAAAGGAAAAGGCTATGGTTCTACACACATGTCGTATTGTTTTATCAAATCAACAGGTTCTCACCAGTCAATCAGTCGAGCAGTCTCTAAGCTTTCTTGAAGACAAAGCGGACAACGGGATTTCTATGATCGAGATTGACGCAACGGATGGCAATCAAATCCATTCGTACATGTCACACTCTCTTGAAGAGTCTATTGAGAATCTAATGAACCTATAAGGCTTTTAATAAAGGCTACACATACCAGGCCTAAACGATATTTATGGAATTAGAAACGATCTCTAGTTCCGAAAAGAAGTACATTTCTGGTTTAAAACAAAAATGGCTCCCAACTATACAATTAGTTGGGAGCCATTTTTTATTCAATCTAATCAGCAAAGCCACTGCTTACCGCGAATGCCGTTACTCAGGTGCTTGTTCAGCGGCTTGCTGCAATGTGTAAGCCGTCGATGGGTCAATCTCATTAACCAACTTCTCAACCTGCATGATCGCATCAACCGAGGTACTGCTTTTACGGTAGCTCAGATAAATTGGGAGATACCAGTCTTCAACCCCTTTCACCTTGTGCAGCTGACCCGAATCGATAAAAGGTTCGACTAGAGACACCGGAAGATACGCACTGCCGCCTTTCTCTAAAATGAAATCGAGGGCGATACGGGCTGTAGAGGTACGTAGGTACGGTGCTGGCACTTTAGGGTGACGTTCTGCGTGTTCAGAACCAAAGCGCGTTCCCCAATCCACATAAACATACTTATGTTGAAATACAGATTCCAGATCATCTTGCTGCGTTGATACCAACACCAAAACCAAGTCAGCGACTTTTTTACAGTTCAGCTCTTCTGCTTTGATCTGATCGAACGCGAAAGCCATATCTAAGGTTCGTTCTAACAAATTACGGTTCAGTTGCTCGCGCCCCATCACCTCTGCCATAAAGCCGTAACCACCAAAAGAGTCGGTTACCACACTTAAACAGTTTTGCAGATACGCATCCCAAATATTCGGCGTGCCGCCCAGCGTTAACTGCAAGGCTTTACCACTCTCTAACGACAGCTCAAATTTGGCTTGTTGTAGGGTGGACACCATCACTTCGGCATAACCAATCAAACGTTCACCGGAAGATGTGAGTTTGATGTTATTGCGGTCACGAATGAAGAGCTGAGTATCAAAATAGCCTTCAAGCTGTTTGATCCGCGCACTCACCGCCGCTTGTGTTAAATACAAGTTTTCAGCTGCACGCCCAAAATGGCGCACCCTTGCAACCTCAAGAAAGGTTCTAAATACTTTCACATCCATCAAATACATCTCTGTAATAAATCTGCTAACTAGCCGATCTAGGATTGTTTATCGTAAAGGCAAAAACATTTTGTTTCCTATTTTAGCCTTTTAACAATATTTTCGCGTGAGCAATAAACACTAATTTCTATCTAACCACATTACTGAGGCTGATATGTCTGAGACCGAATTCCGACACGGAAAAAAACGTTTTTATGACACCATTAAATTCCCGAGAGGGTTCGCTAAGTCGGGTGATTTTACTCTTTCAGAAGAGGAAATCCTAACCTTGTTTGGTGACACTATGCTTGCACTTGAAACTGGTGAACTAGCACCAATCAATGCAGAAGAAAAACACTTCATTAAAGTGTTGTCTCACCCTCATAAGGCAAAGTCCAAGTTAGAGCGTGTTTGGTTGAAGTACATTCAACTGGCTCGTGGACGCCGTCGCTTTCACACCCTAAACGGCTGCAAACGCGGCGACGTATCTAGGGAAGAATACGAAAGTGAGTTAGTGTTAGAAGATTAGTAAAATCGCTCAAAGTGATACCTCATCACTTTGGGCTTTTTTTTGCCTTCAAACACACATCTTCTTTGTAATTGGTAAGTTTAGCCAACCTATCCATTTTTACCAATATTTATATACAATTCATAGCGATAGCGTGACTAAAACACAGCTCTCGTTCAATCTTATGGGTATTCATCCCACTGAGATTCATCGTTCTTCATCCTGCCCCTGTCTTTTATCACGATAGCGCTCCATTGCCATCATTATTTTTCTAGTTTCAACTATACGCTCAACGCTTGTTTATACTCGAAACACGTTAATGCACCAAAATTCGTCAATGGTTCGAGCGATGCCATTATTGCAATAATCGTATCAAGGCATAGAAACACACCAACCCTTTCAGGTGCTGAATTAGATCAACATTGCTGTATATGACAAACGTATTAATCTTGTTTAACGCCACCAAATATCCATACAATAATTGTGCAATTTTGAGAGTTCCAGTCACAGTTACGACGAAAAAAGCAAAAACTTGACCTAAAACAATAGCGGAACTGGATAACTTATTTTATAATGCGAATTAATGTTTCAGAACACTATAAAATTTTATTTCTAGGGGCAAAATCAATGAGACTTATTCCATTAAGCAACAAAGCTAAAGTAGGTAAATGGGCTGCTCGTCATATCGCAGATTCAATCAACAAGTTCGCTCCAACGGCTGAGCGTCCATTTGTACTAGGTCTTCCTACTGGTAGCACACCTCTAACTACTTACGCTGAGCTAATTGAACTTTACAAAGCTGGCGAAGTTAGCTTCAAGCACGTTGTAACATTCAACATGGATGAGTACGTTGGCATCGACCCTAACCACCCAGAGTCTTACCGCACATTCATGCACGAGAACTTCTTCAACCACGTTGATATCCAAGCAGAAAACATCAACCTGCTAGACGGCAAAGCTGAAGATATCGATGCTCACTGTGCAGCATACGAAGAGAAAATCCGTTCATACGGCAAAATCAACCTGTTCATGGGCGGCGTAGGCATCGACGGTCACATCGCATTCAACGAACCAGGTTCTTCTCTATCTTCACGCACTCGTATCAAAACGTTGACTGAAGACACTCGTATCGCGAACTCTCGTTTCTTCGATGGCGACATCAACCAAGTTCCTAAATACGCACTAACTATCGGTGTTGCGACTCTTCTAGATGCAGAAGAAGTGATGATCCTTTCTCTAGGCCACAACAAAGCTCAAGCGCTTCAAATGGCTATCGAAGGTTCTGTAAACCACATGTGGACTGTTACAGCTCTACAGATGCACCGTAAAGCTATCATCGTTGCTGATGAGCCAGCTCAACAAGAGCTAAAAGTTAAGACTCTACGCTACTTCCAAGAGCTAGAAGCTGAGAACATCCAAGACCTATAATTCCTATAGTCTTGAATAGCAGGGCGTTTTTATAAAGAGAGCGTCTTGAATAGAAAAAGCCACTGAATGAACTGACCCCCAATAGTT
>NZ_JBFROW010000048.1:0-27942 GCF_041471665.1 Vibrio sp. 10N.261.51.F11
CTAAGCGGAGAAGAGCCCTTCAAGGTAATTCGTGAAAAGCTAATTTAGGATAATCACTGCAAACTTTTGTCCATTTCCTTCCAACTACAATCGTGATGACCAAATTAAAAAGGAGGTCATCATGGTAGTTTTCAACAAAACGAAACGAAGTGGCGTCAAAAAGCCTTTTCGGCTTGAGGAAATTTGGCGGATCAGAACCAGATTAGAAATTGAAAATAATTTGATGCAGCTTGCATTGCTCAACTTAGCTATTGATAGCAAACTTAGAGCAAGTGAATTGCTCGTTCTCAGAGTTTGCGATGTATCTTCGCAAGATAGGATATTTAACCGCGTTAAGCATATCCAGCGCAAAACAGATATTGAAGTTCAATTTGAGATAACGACAAGAACTCAACAGAGTCTAATGAAATGGATTTTGATGGCTTCGCTACATGACAGCAATTTTATTTTCCCAAGCCAAAGGCGAAAGCAACAACCGATTAGCTATTCGTACTATCGATACTTAGTGAGGAGATGGGCTTCTAATCTGGGGTTGGATCCTAACTTGTATGGCACTCACTCGATGAGGCGAACAAAAGCGACGTTAGTCTACGCAAAAACGAAAAATATCCGAGCGGTGCAGCTACTACTTGGTCATACCAAGGTAGATAATACAATCCGCTATCTTGGGGTTGAATTAGAAGATGCATTGTTGCTTTCAGAAGGTACTGAGTGTTAATCGAAAAGGAACCTAAATACTTAGGTGTTTCAATTGCTATTACGCTGAAAGTTGTTACCCATTCACCGCTACACTTGATTATTTTCAATACGTTAAGTGCAAATACTACTAATCTGTCCAAGGTTTAGAGGACCTTGAACAGATTAGGTATACACAAGCTTAAATTAAACGTTGGAACGCGCGTTTTTCTTCTTTGATTTATAGGCTTTCATTGAAATTTTTAAAGCAAGCTGTTTTTGTTTAATTGAAATGAGTTGTCTAGTTACGACCTTATGGTGTAACTCTGTGATAAAGTTTTTTTCCCAAAGCGTAAGGCGGTCAAACCTCATTAAAATAGTGTCATTGAGTACATTGAACAACTCGTATTGGCTTTTATCCATTCGACTGCTAAGCATTCAATTAGAGCACTTAGCTAGAGAAATGACGTTAAGGCTTTCTACTTTCTCATTTTTTCCTAAGGTTATGATTCGATAAGAGATCCCACTCTCTAATAGTGGTCTTATTTCGATGTTGTCACAAAAACTAACGGCGACTTTTTTTACTAAGCGGTCCATATTCAAAGTTTTCTTTTTTACGAAAACAAGAGTGACACTATCGCCCTCTGACTGTGCATTTACGAGTGTGATTGAGCCTAACTCTTGTGGAAGTTGGCTTGAAATAACTGTCGCTCTATAATCGGCAAGTCCATTAGATTTTATTGGGCTTATCTGACAACCGTTAAGCATGACACTGACGAAGAGAATTACAGTTGTTCGTAGCATTATGCGCTCCTTCTTCCTTTCTTCTCCCTTTAGGTGCCTTAAAATATTTATGGATATAACGTGAAGATATAGAAGATAAGAGCGCACTGTAATCTAAACTGAATGTGACTTTTTCCCCTACAAATAGTGGTTTCTGTGAGGATTCAAGGACAAGATGATCACTGGTTGAAGACATGATCTTAATCCCATTCGGAACCTTAAGCCCGCTGACACAAACATCTTGGCGGCCTAATGCTAGAATAGCTTGTGAGACCTCCCCTCTATCTTGAAGGTTTTCTTTTTCACCAAAAGCATTTAACCCCCGACTCCCCCAAGGCAAAGTCGGTTTAGTCTTGGATTCAATCACTTCAGCGGTCAAAGAAACCGCATCCGTATGTAAGCCTTTGATATTTTCGTGCTCTAAAGGCTCACAGCCTAAAAAAATTGCTTCTCCTATACGAAGGTTATTGACTCGAGTTAAGCCTGTTCTCTGAAGAGCCCAGTTAACTGAAGCAGAATTACCCCCTGAAATAATTTCTAGACTGACCCCAAATGTAGCTTCAATTCCATCGGCAAGCTCAGAAAGAATACTCATATTTTGATCATCTGGAGCGACACCATACCGACAGGCTAAATTCGTACCAATTCCTTTTATCGTGATGTTTGGTAAAGAAATAATCTCTCGGATAAAATCAATCACGCGATTTGGCATCACACCTTCTCTGAGATCGCCAAGCTCAACCATAATAATGATACCGTGACAGCAATTTTGTTGTTCCGCTGCATGTGAAAGCCTCTGAATCACTTCAACTTCAGAGTTTAAACTCATATCACTGTATTTTATTACGCTCGCCACTTGACTGAGCATGGGTGTACGTATCAGCATTTTAGGGATAGCAATGCCAGATTCAGTCATCTTTTGAAGATTTTCGATTCTTGAATCGGCTAACATTGTTGCGCCAGCATCAATAAGAACTTGTGCGATGATAGGGTGGCCGAGGAAGGCTTTTGTTACAGGCGTAACGGATATATTTTTCAGTGAGAGCTGAGAAATCAGGAACTGAGCGTTATGATGAACTTTCCCACAATCGATGTCTAACCTAGGGTAGTTCACCCTTTTTCGGCCAGTTTACTTGCTATTATAGGAAAGGCTGACGTTACGATGTGCAGTAGATGTTCAACAGGCTGTGACAAGACATCAGTAACCGGTAAACCAAATTCGGTAGTGTAAGTGTCTATCGCACAACGTGTTTCATCCAACGACATATCTTCATGATTCAGTGTTAGTCCAATAACATTGGTATTAGAAAACGTTTCGATAAGATTGATTTCTGAGGCAATCGAAGGCATTGGGCAATCAGGAAAATCACTACGATATAAACGTTTAGGGGCATGTTGCAGTATCACACCCGTTGGACAACTGCCACGTAAGATAAAAGCGCTGGTTGAAAACGCAGGGTGACTCAAGGCTCCTTGCCCTTCAATAATAATCAGATCCGGATTTTCTTTTTCATAGGCCTGTACAATGACAGATTCCAACTCACCGGCACAAAATTGTGAAGGAACAGCATCGAGTGCAACGCAGTATTGTGCGCCCTGCATAATGCCTGTTTGACCAGTGGCAATCAGAACGACGTTAAGGCCTTTTTTAGTCAGTTCATTCGCCAATATTGTTGCTGTTGTTCGTTTTCCTAGCGCGCAATCCGTCCCCATTACAGCAATTCTCGGGCATTTAACGTTGTGTATTTTCCCGCTAAACGTTTTCAGTTCGCCTTTATTTTTGGGTTTGCGAGTATCGAATATTCGAACGTTATTCTTTAAGCTGGCTTCTAAAAATAGAGTATCATCGGTTAGGAATTCATGTAAGCCATTTACGATGTTCATTCCTAGTGACATGGCATTTAAAATGATGCTTTTATCTAAGTCAGATAAAAAGCCACTTGATGGCGCAATGCCAAAAATGAAGTAATCAGGAATGCTTTCTGCGTGAATGATAGCTTCTTCAGCATTAGCAAGGATAGGTATTCCATTGGCTTTGTTATCAAGAACTTCACCAGCATCTAAGCCAGCAGACTCACTATCAATAACTGATAGAATACGATAGCTTAACGAATGTCTCACTAATCCATTAGCGGTTTTACCATCAATTTTACCAAAATTACCTTCGCAATATATAATCGCAGAAGGGATGACTGGTTTTACTTTCTGAGCAAGTGGTAACCAAGGAGCTATATGGGGGACGTTGTTGGTATCTACATTTTCAATTCTAGAGAGTCTGAATATATTTCTTAACTTTTCGGTTGAGATGGACATAATTAAAGCCTGCAGTATGGCTTAGGAGGGCGACTAAGGAGTGCCGAGTTGCGAGTTCGGAAAAGAAAAGAAGTCCCTACTAAGCGGTAGGGATAACAACCAAGGTAACACACTCACCAGACTTTTGTTGTTTATTATTAATACGCTTTCTGAGTCTATTACTTTCAGACTTCGCCCATACTAGCGTAATTGATTAGATAGCTAATACTCATTGTTCAACGTCGCCGTATCAAACTCGCAGCTTTACGGTTTCAAGATACTTTTTCTAATATCAGTTAAGTGAATTAGAGTTTTGAGTATAACGCGTTTATGCCCAATAATGAGTTAGTATCCGCATCCATCTCCAAAACAAAAAAGGCCTCGCAATGCGAGGCCTTTGTTTTTCTATCTATCAGAAGAGATTAGTCGCGAAGTGCTGCGCCGAATTTCTCTGAGATTGAAGCTACGATAGCATCTACTGAACCAGCGATGTCTGCATCTTCAAGTGTGCGCTCTACAGACTGTAGGCTAAGTGCGATTGCTAGGCTCTTCTTACCTTCTTCAACGCCTTGACCAACGTATACGTCGAACAGTTTAGCGCCTGTTAGGAATTCACCACCAGCTGCGATACACGCTTCTACGATGTCGCCAGAAGCAACTGCTTCGTCAACAACAACAGCGATATCACGACGGTTTGCAGGGAACTTAGATACAGCTACTGCTTCTGGAAGCACGCGAGTGTTGATAGCTGCCCATTCGATTTCGAATACGATAGTGCGGCCGTTAAGACCAAACTTACGCTCTAGTTCTGGGTGAACAGTACCAATGATACCCACTTCTTTGCCGTCTACGACGATAGCCGCAGTTTGACCTGGGTGAAGTGCTGGGTGCTTAGCTGCTTTGAAGCTGTATGCGATTTCGTTTGCAGAAAGCTCAAGAACTGCTTCTAGGTCGCCTTTCAGGTCGAAGAAGTCAACAGTGTTAGTTGCAATGTCCCAGTGCTCTTCGCCACGAGTACCAGAGATAACGCCCGCAAGCATCATTTCTTGGCGCATGCCGTTTTCAGCAGTTGCTTCAGGGATGAAACGTAGGCCTGATTCGAATAGACGAACGCGAGACTGTTGACGCTTCTGGTTGTGAACAACTGTGTTTAGTAGACCTTGGATTAGGCCAAGACGCATTGCTGACATATCCGCAGAGATTGGGAATGGCAGGATTAGCGGCTCAACACCAGGTACAACAAGTTTTTGCTGCTCTGGTTCTACGAAGCTGTATGTGATTGCTTCGTGGTAGCCACGGTCTACAAGAAGGTCACGAACGCGCTTAAGCGGTTGGTCAGCTTCTTTGTGGTCATTCATTTTAAGTGCCGCTTTAGGCGCTTGGTTTGGAATGTTATCGTAACCGTAGATACGACCTACTTCTTCAATTAGGTCTTGCTCGATTGCGATATCAAAACGCCAAGATGGAGACGTTGCCGTCCAGCCAGCGTCTGTCGTTTCAACGTTACAACCTAGGCGAGTAAGAATTTCCACTACGTCTGTAGATGGGATTTCGTGACCTAGTAGGCTGTCTAGTTTAGCGCGACGTAGAGCAACTACGTTTGCTTTAGGAAGATCAGCTTCAGATTCGCTGCCGTTTACTGGCGCAACTTCACCACCACAGATTTCAACTAGAAGCTGTGTTGCACGCTCCATTGCTGCTGCTTGAAGTGTTGAATCAACACCACGTTCGAAACGTAGAGAAGAATCTGTGTGAAGGCCGTAAGCACGTGCACGACCACGGATGTGATCCGGTGCGAAGAATGCTGCTTCAAGAAGTACGTCTGTCGTTTCAGTAGTAACACCTGAATCTTGACCGCCAAAGATACCAGCGATTGCTAGTGCTTTGTTTTGGTCTGCGATAACAAGCGTGTTGCTGTTTAGTTCAGCTTCGTTGCCATCTAGAAGTGTTAGCTTTTCGCCCTGCTCTGCTAGACGAACCACGATACCGCCTTCGATCTTAGCTAGATCAAATGCGTGCATTGGTTGGCCTTGCTCTAGCATCACGTAGTTTGTGATGTCTACAACTGGGTCGATTGAACGGATACCACAACGACGCAGTTTTTCTTGCATCCAGATTGGCGATTCCGCTTTCACGTTTACGTTCTTAACCACACGGCCAAGGTAACGTGGACAAGCATCAGTTGCTTTGATTTCAACAGATACTGTGTCTTCAATGCTTGTTGCAACAGCTTCAACTGCTGGCTCTGTAACGTCTGCGCGGTTTAGTACGCCAACTTCACGAGCAAGGCCACGGATGCTGAAGCAGTCTGCGCGGTTTGCTGTTAGGTCTACGTCGATAGTTACGTCGTTAAGCTCAAGAAGCTCACGAACGTCCATACCTAGCGTTGTGCCTTCTGGCAGCTCAAGGATGCCGTCAGACTCTACGTCGATACCTAGCTCAGAGAAAGAACAAAGCATGCCGTGCGATGGAACGCCACGTAGTTTTGCTTTCTTGATTTTGAAGTTACCAGGCAGTACTGCGCCAACTGTTGCTACTGCTACAGTTAGGCCAAGACGACAGTTAGATGCACCACATACGATGTCTAACAGCTCTTCTTCGCCGATATCAATTTTAGTTACTTGTAGTTTGTCTGCGTCTGGGTGCTGACCGCACTCAACCACTTTACCTACTTTAACGCCGGTGAATTCACCAGCAACAGGTTCTACATCGTCAACTTCCAAACCAGCCATAGTGATTTGGTGAGCTAGCTCTTCGCTGTTAATTGCAGGTTTAACCCACTCGCGTAGCCAAGATTCACTGAATTTCATAGTTTCGACTGCCCCGGATTACTTGAATTGTTTAAGGAAACGAAGGTCGTTCTCGAAGAACGCACGAAGGTCATTTACGCCGTAACGAAGCATCGTTAGACGCTCTACACCCATACCGAATGCAAAACCAGAGTATTTCTCAGGGTCGATGCCAACAGAGCGAAGTACGTTAGGGTGAACCATGCCACAGCCTAGAACTTCTAGCCATTTGCCATCTTTACGTTTCACGTCAACTTCAGCTGAAGGCTCTGTGAACGGGAAGAATGAAGGACGGAAACGCACTTCAACTTCTTCTTCAAAGAAGTTACAAAGGAAATCGTTAAGAATGCCTTTAAGTTGTGCGAAGTTTACGTTCTCATCAACTAACATACCTTCCACTTGGTGGAACATTGGCGTGTGAGTTTGATCGTAGTCGTTACGGTAAACACGACCCGGAGCAATGAAGCGGAATGGCGGTTTGCCGTTTTCCATCGTACGGATTTGAACACCAGAAGTGTGCGTACGTAGCATTAGATCAGGGTTGAAGAAGAAAGTATCGTGATCAGTACGAGCTGGGTGATCGTCTGCGATGTTTAGTGCATCAAAGTTGTGGAATGCATCTTCGATCTCAGGGCCAGACTCAGTGCTAAAGCCAAGCTCACCAAAGAACTGTTCGATACGCTCAACAGTGCGAGTAACTGGGTGAAGACCACCGTTCTCAATGCGACGACCTGGTAGGCTCACATCGATAGTTTCTTCAGCTAGTTTCGCTTCAAGCTCTGCACGTTGTAGTGCGTCTTTGCGAGCTGCGATCGCTTGTTGAACAGCACCTTTCGCTTTGTTGATCTCTTGACCAGCAGTGCGACGCTCTTCAGGTGGAAGTTTACCTAGGCTTTGTAGTTGAAGAGTTAATTCACCCTTCTTACCTAAATACTGAACTCGCACTTCATCAAGTGCGACTAACGAATCTGCTGTATCAATAGCAGTCGTTGCATTAGCAATGATCTCTTCTAGATGTTGCATCATTTCCTCATCTACCAGTTGGTAGTGTCCGTATCGGATGATTAGTTTTTTTAGATAGCTACACATAGTAATCAAACACGCAACCAATGCCAAATTGAATCGCTAAAAGAACAAGTTATTGCCTAAAAACACGGCAAATTTAACAGGATATTAATGAGGAGTAGGAAGAAGTGGAACAATTACAGGTTCCACTTCTTAATTTGGAAATGACCTGAAGGCTAGATCTGAATAGAACAAACGCTGTTCTTCCCTGCGTTTTTTGCTAAATAGACGGACTCATCCGCCGCTTTAATCAATTCGTTCATGGTTTCGAATTCTTGGGTCATTTCAGCGACACCGACACTAATACTGCCAATCCAAACTTGATGACTGGTTTCAACCTCTAATTCAGACACTTTCTGTCGAGCGGTTTCCGCGATGTACATCCCACCTTTAAGGTCGGTGTTTGGGCAAATAACCAAGAACTCATCGCCACCTAACCGGCAAACAATATCATCATTACGGAACGTGTTTTTCAGTTCACGCGAGAGGGTTTGTAGCACCAAGTCGCCTGCATCATGGCCGCTGGTGTCATTAATGCGCTTGAAGTGGTCGGCATCAATCATAATACACACTAAAGGCATGCCCAGTTCTTTGGAGTCTTGCCAATGCAGCGCTAACTGTTTAAAAGCACTACGACGGTTATGCAAATTAGTAAGAGAGTCGGTTAATGACAGTTCTTCAAGTCTCTTATTCGCTCGTTTTAATTCTGCCGTACGTTCCTCAACTTTATCTTCGAGTAACTGGTTGAAGCGTAACAACTGTTTGTTTCGTTCAGAGACTTGTTCAAACAGGCCGTTAAGCGCAGCCAACAGCGGGACAGTCGCAGAATCTTGCTGCTTTTCTTCCGCTTCAAAGGCTTGCAGAGGTGTCGCGCCCTCTTCTATCGCGGTCATTTGTCGCGCCATGTTTTGGTCGATGCCGAGGATGTGGTAAGCAAGCCAGTGGATCAATAAATCAAGTAACTGCCGTGCTGACGACTGATCTTCTTCCATGATGAAAGCTTGCATACTGTAGATATCTTGCATAAATACACGATGCACTTTGATATGCTCTTCAATGTGTCGCTCATACACACCGCAATCTCTCATCAAAGATTCTTCTTCTTTAAAGTGAAATTCGGCATAGCATGTGAGATCGAGTAAAGCGACGTTTATGTCGTCGATAGAGATAGTGTTCTCTGACAACAGATTTCCGTAGTGGTTGATAATACCAACAAGATATTGATGCTGTTCATCTACAACACCAATGCCTGTTTCAAAGTTTTTATCCCAATTAAATGAATTCATAAATCCCTTAAGGCCGATACCACCAGCACGATTTACATGCATATTCGGAGGTTATAGATACTGAAAAAATATAACCATTTTACCTGTAGGTTTATTCGATTGTTTGATCCACTTTATAAAAAGACGACTTTGAACATTCTAAATATGGCTCATCTTAAATTTGAGACGTCCCCCCCAACAGGAACGCCCCACGAAGCTAACATTAGAAATAATATTCCAACGCCATCTCAACAAAGTCATCCTTGCGTGCGAAGAACAACAAGTCCTCTGGGGTTTCGTTCTCAAACAACCAAGCATTCAGTCGCCACTTGAGATTGTTGTTAATACGGCTCGATGCCTCTAGCTTGGCACTGTAGACATCACTGTTATCTAAGTCTTGAGTGATACCAGTAAGCACTTCGGTGCCGTCTTCATCGTTCAAAGCGAAACGTGCCCCAAGGAACACATCATTTTGGCCGATGGTTTGGGCATTGTTGCCTCGGCTGTCATACAGGTATTCAGCGATGAAGCCGATGTCCCAGTACGATTCAAGCGCCCCTACCCAAGTGTATTCAAAGCCTGTCGCCACGCCGGTATGGTTGTCGTAGCTGTCGCGATAAATGCTTTCCAGCTTCCATAACCAGTCACCGATAATGCCTTGAACATCCAATCCGAAGTGTTGCATTTGGGCGTAGTATGGCTTGAGTTGATTGCCTTCCACACGGTAATAAGGGTCGCGGTTTGTGCCGCCTAAGTAGCTTAAACCGACATCCCAATCACCGTACATTTGGCTGTAACGCAATGCCACATCAACGTGTTTTTCTTCTCGTGAAGATTCGTAAAGCGCATCGTCCGATACTGGCACGGTTGGCCTTAATCGACCGTCTTCGCCTGCGAAGGTACGCTCACGAAAATACGGCAGTAACATGGCGTCTATGGTGCCCCACTCTTTTATCGAGGTGAAGTGCACCATAGGCTGACCTAACTTGGATTCGCCATCGACCGATTCAATGGCATCGGTCTGGTTTACCACATCCACTAAATGCGCCGATTCGGTTACGCCCCAAAATACCTTTCCAACACCCGCTCGCAGTTCGTAATCATCCCAATAGGTTAAATATAAGGCTTCGCGAATATCACCATGAGTTCGTTCATCGTCTTCACTGTCTAGGCGATAAAACGGGGTGAAGGTAATGCTGCCGTTGCCCTCTTGTTGCTCCCAGTAAAACTCTGGCTGCAACACCAGTGAGCTTTGTCCTTTGTCTTGCCCTTGTAAGCCGTCGCTAAAGAACTGCCTATGTTCAAGGTTAACCTGCCCTGCGATATCAGGACTAAAGCCTGCCGCCACACAAGGCAACGACACCTGCATAAGCCCGACGGTCGCCGCCAAGGTTAAGGATAATTGGGTTCCTGTTGCCACAATCCTTTTCATATTCCTGCCTTATTTCGCACGTTTTAGTGTGTTCTTTTGGAAATCCTTGTCTTTAAGACCGGTCTGGAACACTAAATCTGTCGTGGTTAATACGGTGCTTTTGCCTGTTTGATGGTTTTGCATCGCCATGGTGTGTGCGCGCCAGTATTGGTTTAGGTACTGTTTGTAATCTTGGAACGATAGAGTTTTAAGCAGTGCGCCTTTGCGGTCGTAAAACTCGACTTTCATTGGGCGGTAGTGCTGTTGGTCTAGCCATACCTTTTGCATGGTGTAGCCTGAGTTTTTATCGGTCGGTACTTGCTCTAAAACAAAGGTGTCTACGCCTTCCAGTTTCGCGTCTTCAATGTAGTTGAAGGTGTACTTTTCAAGTTCAAACGAGCTTAAGTCCTCATACGCAAATTCACTGCCCATAAACGGGCCAGATTTGTTGCGTGAAGAGATGCGTTTTACACGCTTGAGTGCAGGAAGATACAACCACTGGTCATCGGATTTGGTGATGTGCGAATGGTTTAGGAAAGCCGTGCCTTTTACGTCGCGTGGTTCATCAAAAATGGTTAAGCCTTTGTCGCCATCGTCATCGACTTCCAAAGATTTCAATCGCATCAGACGTTTACTGCTTTCGCCCTGTTTGTTGCGAAGTAGCATTTCCATGGTTGCGACAGAATCGCCCCACCCGACATCGACCGCTTTACGTTGCTCGGCAATTTCTAAGCCTTTCGCAGGGTCTGCTAACGCTGGGAAAGCGGCGAATGTGCTCAGTGCCAACGAGCTAACAGTAAGTAATGTAGTAGCGAATGTTTGTTTAACGCTTTTCATAAATATCTCCTTGAGTCAGCCCACCGCAGCAGGCCGACGTTTCCTTATTTGGTCGAAGTAGTCAGTTCGGCTGTCGATCTAGGCTGCGACTTGGTATCTGGCTTTGATTCGTGCTGAGTTTTAGCTGAATAGTGGGTCTGTTTGTCGAAGATCATCAGTAAGCTTGGTAGCAAGATGAAATCGACCACCAGCGCAATGAAAATCACAATCGCGCTGAGTAAGCCCATGTCGGAGTTGAGTCTGAAGCTCGACATCGCCAGTACAGAGAAACCGGCCACTAGCACAACAGTGGTGATCCACAAAGCGCGACCTACGGTGTGGAAAGCGTATCGAACCGCTTCTTCTGCTGATTTCCCTTCGATTCTTGCGCGCTGGTATTTACTCAAGAAGTGCACCGCATCATCAACCACGATACCCAACGTGAGCGTGACCACGACTGACAAACCGAGGTTGATTTCACCTGAGATAAGCGCCCATAAACCAAAGCCAATGATCGCAGGCGCAATGTTGGGCACTAGGCTGATCATGCCTAAGCGAACCGAGCGCAATGCAAAGATCATCAAGCCAGAGATAAGCACTAGGGTGATAGGCAAAGTTGATAGCATGCTCGCCATGTTGGTTTCGCCAATATGAGCAAACATCAGTGACGGGCTCGAAGCCACCACTTCATATTGCGGTGCATTGGCTGCAAACCATGAGTAAATGCGCTCTTCGAGTTCGACTAGCTCAACGCTGCCAAGGTTATCGACGGTGAGTACCATTTTGATCGATGATTTATCGACGTTGATCTGGTTGTTCAAGTCCAAGCCGTACGGCAGAGACATTTCGTAAAGCAGCAGATATTGCGCGGCAAGTTCACGGTTCAGCGGTAGCTTGTAGTAGCTGTCGTCGTCGGCATGCATATTCTTGTTCAAACGCATATAAACATCAGAAAGCGTTGCCACATGGTCAGTTTCTGGTTGAACGCGTAGCCACTTAGTAAAGTCACCAATTGCTTGCAAGAACACAGGATCAGCAATCGCTTGAGACTCGTTAGTTTTCACTGCGATACTGAGGGTTGTCATGCCGCTTACGGTCTCTTCCATGAAGTCAGCCGCTTGTCTGAATTCACTTGAGGTATCGAAATACTTCACCGATTCATCGTTGACTTTGTTGAGCGGAATTAACGCGGCAGCGCCAACAATCACTAGCGTAGAAATCGGCAGCAGTGCTTTACGGTTAGTTACGACAAAATCGCCCAGCTTATCCATGAAGGTGACTTTGTCTGCCGCCTTAGGGTTGGCAGGTAGACGTTTGACTGGCAGCAGTTTTAGCAACGCTGGCAACATAGTCACAGACAAGAAGCACGCAATAAGTACACCCAGTGCCGATAAGTTACCGAAATCACGCAGCACTGGTGAGTCCGACATGTTCATCATCAGGAAACCAATCGCAGTGGTCACCGAGGTGATCAGAATCGGCATCGCATTGAGCTTGATGCTGTATTGAATGGCTTGTGCTTTCTCCATACCGCGCTGCATCGCTTGTCTCATGGTCACAATCACGTGAACACAATCAGCCACCGCCAAAGTTAAAACCAAGGTTGGCACATTCACGGTTGCGGTACTCAAGAACATCCCTGCCCAACCAGACAATCCCATGGTGGCAACAATCGAAGAGATGATCACAATGAGCGTCGCCACCACACTAAAGAACGAGCGCAGCATAAAGGTCAGGAACACCAGTACCACCAACAGCATCAAGGGAACGAGCGTTGAGCTGTCTTCTTGAGCCGAAGTCATAAATGCGTTGTTCATGGCTATGATGCCCGCTTTATGGAATTCGACATTAGGATACTGAGCTTGGTACTTGCCGATCATGGTATTGATTGCCGCAATCACCTCTTGCACTTCTGCGGTTTTGTCCACTTCTGGCAGTTGCACGGTGACGTTCACAATCGTCACATCGCCAGAGGCCGACACCAAGGCATTCTTAAGCAACGGCTCGTTAAGGGCGATCTGTTTTACTTTGGCGATGCGTTCTGGTGTGTGTTCGTACTCTTCATACAGCAAGTCTTCTACCAAAAGATCATCTTCAATGGCTTCGGTGTGCTGATAATTAGCAAGGGAATCGACACGGCTTGAATACGGGATCTGCCACGCATCAACCGTGAGATTTTGAATCAGGGTGAGAGTTTCAGGAGTGAAGACATTGCCATCTTCAGGTGCGACAACAATCGCAAGGTTGTCGATTTTTGCAAAGGTGGTTTGGATTTCATCGAACGCCATCAACTGCTTGTTGGTGCCTTCGAAGAAGATGTTGTAGTCCCCTCTAAAGTAGAGGTTCTTAGCCCCTAATGCAGAGAGAATGATGATTGAAAACACCACCAGCAGAACGATAAACGAACGCTTGGTAGGTATTGAGTGCCAACTGTTTAGATCTGTGTTTGCGCTATCGGCATTAGGGTTATCTCGGTTTTGCTGATCGAACGTGGGCTTCTGGCTGTCATGTTTCATCACAGTCTCCATTTGTGACGATTCGTCATATTTGTGTCATAAAAAGCCAGCCGAAGCTGACAAAAGACACAATGCTTAGTCAAACACTCAAGAAAACAGCAACCACAGTCGGTCAGTCTCAAGTTTGTGACGAATCGTCAAAAATGGTTATTAATAAACCCACATGTGTGGGCTTAACGGAAGCTATCGACCTACAGACTCTAAGTAAGCGATCTCTTCACTGAACAGTTCTTGTTCTACACGACGCCAAGTTTTGCGGTAATCCCAATCACTAGAAAGGGGCTGCCAATTTAGGCCGTCTAGAATCATGTTCGCGTTGTGTAATACTGAATACGGGTCTTGTAACCGCTTAATACAATGACTGTTTGATGCGTTCTGTGACAAGGCATTTGAACCAAATGCGATTGACCAGTTAGCAAAAACGATGGCATCTGAGCCAACGCCAGAAGAGAACTTTAGGTCACCCGCTTCTACCGCTTGGTTAACCATAGAGTCGCATTGTTCAATCACCAACTCTTCCAGTTCATTCATCTCGGCGACGCGTGCACTAGACGCTTTCTCTAGTACCCACGGGCTTTTAGCCATGATCGCACAGGTTGATAGTACCGGTTCCATGCGAGCATAGATTCGGTAAGCAACGTGCAATGCGACGATCTTTTCACGTGTGTTGCCTTCAAACTCTCCAGAGCGAGCAAACATCATTGCTTCTGTCTTGAGAGAGTGAATACATAACGCTAAAACGACGTCTTCTTTGCTGCAAAAGTGATTGTATATCGTACCTTTAGAATAAGAGCTCGCTGCCGTTAGCTTGTCCATCGTGAGGTTTCCGAACCCTTGTTCTCGAACCAGATCTTTTGCTAACAACATCAACTCTACTTCTCGGTCTGCAATAGACTGCTGCTTTTTAGACAACACGCCTTTGCAACCAAAGATACCTTGTTTATCGCCTTTACAACCAAAGCCAAACATAATTTTTTAGTCCGTATATGAGCTTAGCCGTTATCTAAGCTTCGCCAGTATTTAAAACACTCCTATCCAATATATTAACACGAATAGTAAATTCATGTAGTTAACCATTTTGTGACGCTTCGTCATTTATGACTTATCGTCATAATAGCGCAAGTATTGATCATATCAAGGGGTTTTATAAATTAAATACATTTTGTGAATGGAAAGAGAATAAATGGGATATAGCTAAGAAAATCATCAATAGTTGACCTAAAGAGAAGACTTTAAAAGAAGACCTGTATTGTGACCAACAGAATGTGGACGCGAATTGGGCATTCTTAACCTAACAAAGAATGTCGGCACTTTAAGCTGCTATGCGTATTCATGCCCAATGATTCCTAGCTTAAACCACAAGAATGAATGACTGTAGGCTTACTTTATGGGGCAGACGTCTCCTTATGGTCAATATTTGGCTTACTAATGCCGTTTTCTGTTAAGTTGCTATAAATTCGGTAAGGGGTGACTTACAATAGTGACAACGACTTACCTTTTTTGAGAACACGATATTGAGCGCCAAATATTCTTATTTAGCTTGGCAAGTGAATACTTCTAGCCCTGCAGAAAAGCTGGTTTTATTGATGCTTGCAGACGGTGCTGACGAATTCGGCTACACCAATGTGTGCCTACAAACAGCAGGTCAACTTTGTGCTCTCTCTACGTTTGGTTTAGCCGACTGTCTTAAGTGTTTAGTCGACCAAGGTTTTCTCGATAAGGTAAAAGTAGATTATCGGGATAAAAAAGAGATTCACGTTTTCAAAATGCTCATTGAGCAAGAGCAAACTGCGGCGCACGTTGAGGTTCAACCGACCAATAGTATTCCGGTCTACTCTACGGCACCTGCACCTGCACCTGCACCTGCACCTAAGTTTCAGCCTGCTCCGGCACCAATGCAACATATGCAGCAGGCCCCTCGCCCACAAGGTCGAGGCTCAATGAACAGCAACACCGTCTCTACTCATGATCTCAACGAAGAAGAGATACCATCATGGGCAGAACGTGCGTTTAAATTCTCCGGTTTGACCGGTGACCATAGTTTAGTATGGAAGAAATTTGTCCTCTGGTATAAAGCCAAAGCCAATGAATTAATGCCATTATCTCGGATTGAATCCAAGCTGCAGTACTGGCTAGTTAACGAGAAGCAAAATGAAAGACAACAACAGCAGAAGACCTCTCAATATTCAGGAAATGCAGGACAAGCTCAAGGAAATGGGTATAGACAAAAGCTTAGCCCATCTGAACGCTTCAGGCAGCAGCTCATTCAAAAAGGCAAAAAGCCAACCTTCTGAGCCAGCTCAACCTGTTGTACCTGACGCTACAGGTCCATTAGTACCTGAAGTGATTGAAGCGCAAAGTACCGAAGTGAAAGTAGCGGCTGCACAAGCTGCGGATTCTGGTGCGTCTCAACAAGTACCTGTTGTTGATCAAGATCCTGCAGAGCTGGAACTAACCGATTGGTGTATTCACGTGTTCGGCTCTTTCTTGAGCGTGTACGAAACGCAGTGGGAATATCAGTACGGTAGTGAGCCAAGCGGTAAGTTCATTGAGTTTGCCAACTCTGTTGATTCAGACGGCCTTAACCGCGTTTTAATGCACTGCCACGAACGTATTCAGCTTGGCAACAGCTGGCCGCCGCAAATGGGTGAGCTGTGGATCCTGAAAGATTCTTTAACTGAAGAAGAGTTGCTGGATAGCCGTATCCGTGTGTTGTCTCGCACCGCTGCCAACAAAATTGAAAAATGGCTGATTCAGAACAAACTGTATGACTTGAAGCGTACGGCTGAAAACAAGCTGGATGGTCTGTTTAAGAAGTACTACTTGGAAGCAAAACGTTTAGATGAGAAAGGCATGCTGGAAACGGAGTTGCCGCAATTCCTGCTTGCCGCTAACTCAGTGAAAAACCTAAACGATTTAAAACGTGAAGAGTACGAAAGCCAGCACGGCAAAGCGATTAACCCAAGAATCCAGCGTATTCTGAACAGTAAAAAGTAACCGTCTACCCGCTGCCTGTTAGAAGAAAACAGAGTTGCAATTACCCGGTTAACAGATACAAAAATGCCAGCTATCAAGCTGGCATTTTTTATGAATTCTAACGAACTCTTTAACGACTATCCGACCGTTATTTACGATCGTTTTACTGATTGATTACAGTAGGTGAATAGTTGCGTTTAGAGAGAAAACGCCTGCGTCGTCATCTTTCATTTTGAAGTTTTGGTAGCTAGCGCCTACAGATAGTGGACCGAAGATGAAGTATTCAGCGCCTACAGCGTACATTACGTCTACATCGTCTTGCTTGAAGTTATCGCCTTTCACTTCGTATGAGTGAAGACCACCCTTCGCGTATACGTGAAGAGGACCGAAGTCGATGCTCGGTTTGATCGCTAGGTAAGCAGTGCTTACGTCAACACCTTGTTTAGCACGGTTGCCGTAGCTAACGTTGTCGAAAGAACCTAGATCCCAGTAACCCGCTTCAACACCGATTAGTGGAAGGATACCTGTACCTACGTGGATGCCCACCGCGTTTTCATCTTCACCAGCGAATGAGTTTTGACCACCCATTACACCGCCGTACAACCAAGAATCAGCCATTGCTGTTGAAGATGCACCTAGTAGTGCTAGTGCCAATAACGTTTTTTTCATATTCGACCTTTTTCGTCCTAGTGGCAGGCCTTGAGTGGTAATAAATTGCCACCAAGTCGCCCTGTATGTAATAACTATTCAATTAGTAATGCAATAAGCAAGATTTATACCCAAACCTTGCTATTGCGTCTAGCTTTATTCCTTTAGCAAGCATCAATCGCGTTTTTAACACGCTTATCTGATACTGGGTAAGGCGTACCGAGCTGCTGTGCGAAGAAGCTTACACGAAGCTCTTCTATCATCCAACGCACCTCTTTTACATTTTCTGGAACCGCGATCCCTTTTGGAATTTTATTCAGCAGTTCTTTGTAATCATTCATTACTGACTCAACTTTGATCATGTGAAGACGATCTTTGTTCGGGTCAATTGGCAGTTTTTCCATGCGGCGTTCAATCGCTCTCATATAGCGTAGAATATCCGGCAAGCGTTTCCACCCACATTCTGTGGCAAAACCCTTAAAAATCAAACCTTCTACTTGAGCTTTTATGTCAGAAAGTGCGAATGCCATAGAAAGATCCACGCGTCCTTTCAGCTTTTTACTGATGCTGAATGCCGTGGTTAGGATGGTTTCAACCTGTTGAGCAATCTCTACTACGGTATCACCCAGCTCTGCACGTACGTGTTCTTTCATAGCTTCAAACTGCTCTGGTTCCCAAACCAAACCGCCCTTCTCTTCAATCAGCTTATCAATACCACAAGCGATACAGTCATCGATAAGATCGAGTACCTGTCCGTATGGGTTGAAGTACAAGCCAAGTTTCGATTTGTTCGGCAGGTTCGAGTGCAAGTATTTGATCGGTGATGGCACGTTCAACAAGATTAAACGACGCTGACCCGATTTCATTGCCGAGATTTGCTCTTGCTCGGTTTCGAACAGTTTGATCTCTACGCTGTCTTTGGTATCCACCAGCGCAGGGAAGGCTTTAACATCGTAGCCACCACGTTTCTGTTGGTAGACTTTTGGTAATTCACCAAAGCTCCACGTGTGCAGGTTCTGCTGCTCGATATCGTCGTCTGCCACTTTAGAAAGCGTTTCTTGAACCTTGTCTTTCAGGCTCTCTTTCAACTCATGCAGATCTTTCTGTTCTTTCAGCTTACGCTTGCGATGATCTACAGCGCGGAATGTTACCTTTAAGTGCTCAGGGATCTGGTCTAACTTCCAGTCATCACGTACCACTTCCACACCCGTCATGCGGCGTAGCTCTTTCTCAAGAGAATCCAGTAACGGTGCTTCAAGCGGTGTCACACGTGCCAAGAATGCATCTGCGTAGTTTGGCGCAGGTACAAAGTTACGGCGTAACGTTTTAGGTAACGACTTAATCAAGCTAATTACTAGATCTTGACGTAGACCCGGGATCTGCCAATCAAAACCGTTCTGGTCGATCTGGTTCAAGATAGGCAGCGGAATGTGTACCGTTACACCATCGTTATCGTCGCCCGGCTCAAATTGGTAACTCAGCTTGAGCTTGATACCGTTTTGGTGCCAGAAGTTCGGGTAATCCAGATCGGTAACGTGGCTAGCATCACCGCGGAACAGCATCGATTTTTCAAAGTTAAGCAGCTCAGGGGTTTTCTGACTGGTCTTCTTCCACCATGTATCAAAGTGACGGCCAGAAACCGCCTCTTCACCAACACGCTGGTCATAGAAATCGAACAGTTCATCATCGTCGATCAAGATGTCACGACGACGCGATTTATGCTCTAGCTCTTCGACTTCTTGTAGAAGCTTACGGTTCTGCTTGAAGAAAGCGTGTTTGGTTTCCCACTCACCTTCTACTAATGCACTACGTACAAACAACTCACGGCTGACGGTGGCATCAATCGCGCCGTAGTTCACAAGGCGCTTAGGTACGATTGGGATTCCGTAAAGCATCACTTTTTCGTGTGCCATTACCGCTGCTTGTTTCTTCGACCAATGTGGTTCGCTGTAACTGCGTTTAATCAGGTGTTTCGCTAGCGGTTCAATCCATTCAGGTTGAATCTTCGCGATAACACGGCCCCAAAGTTTTGAGGTTTCTACCAGCTCCGCAGACATGATCCACTTAGGCTGTTTCTTAAATAGGCCAGACGCAGGGAAGATGTGGAAGCGTGCATTACGTGCACCTTGATACTCATTCTTCTCTTGGTCTTTCATACCGATGTGCGAAAGCAGACCTGATAGCAGTGACATGTGAATGCCATCGTAGCTGCCCGGTTCTGTATTCAACTTAGTATCTAGCTCACGCATGGCTTGGTGAATTTGGAAGTACACATCTTGCCATTCACGGATACGTAAATAGTTGAGGTAATCTTGCTTACACTGTTTGCGGAACTGGTTACTCGACAATGCTTTTTGCTGCTGCTTGATGTAATCCCATAAGTTCACAAACGTGATGAAGTCAGACTCTTTATCGAAGAAACGCTTGTGCTTGTCATCAGACGATTGTTGCTTATCTGATGGACGCTCACGCGGATCTTGAATCGACAACGCAGACGCGATCACCATCACTTCGTGTAGGCATCGGTTACGTGGCGCTTCAATTACCATACGCGCTAAACGTGGATCGATAGGCAGTTTTGCCAGCTTACGACCAATCGCGGTTAGCTTCTTCTTGTCGTCGCCGTGGTTCTTGTTTTTGTTCGCTGACGGTTCAACGGTGGCGATCGCACCAAGCTCTTCAAGCAGCCTTACACCGTCTTGAATGTTGCGCTTATCGGGCGCTTCAACAAATGGGAACGCTTGAATATCGCCTAGGCCTAGCGCTGTCATCTGAAGGATAACCGATGCTAGGTTAGTACGAAGAATCTCTGGGTCAGTAAACTCTGGGCGTGACTCGAAATCTTCCTCAGAGTACAGACGAATACAGATACCTTCTGCAACACGACCACAACGACCTTTACGCTGGTTTGCACTCGCTTGAGACACTGGCTCAATCGGTAGACGTTGTACTTTAGTACGATAGCTGTAGCGGCTAATACGCGCCGTACCCGGGTCGATAACATACTTGATGCCCGGAACGGTTAACGAGGTTTCTGCCACGTTGGTTGCCAGAACGATGCGTCGACCAGTATGAGACTGGAAGATACGGTTCTGCTCACCCGCCGATAGACGCGCGTAAAGCGGGACAATTTCGGTATCACGAAGGTTGCGTTTACTTAATGCATCTGCGGTATCACGAATTTCTCGCTCACCGTTCATGAAGATCAAGATATCGCCAAGGCCTTCATCACACAGCTCATCAACGGCTTCAAAGATGCCTTCGATTTGGTCGCGGTCTGAATCACTTTCATCACCACCTAATGGGCGGTAACGCGTATCAACTGGGTAAGTACGACCAGACACTTCAATGATCGGTGCATTGTTAAAGTGCTTAGAGAAACGCTCTGGATCGATGGTTGCCGACGTGATGATCACTTTCAGATCAGGACGCTTTGGCAGTAACTCTTTCAGGTAACCCATGATGAAATCGATGTTCAGGCTACGTTCGTGCGCTTCATCGATAATGATGGTGTCGTACTGATTTAAGAAACGGTCGTGTTGAATCTCCGCCAGTAGAATACCGTCGGTCATCAGTTTGATTTGGGTATTGTCAGAAATCTGGTCGTTGAATCGAACCTTATAACCAACGAACTCACCCAGCTGTGTTTCCATCTCTTCAGCAATACGGTTCGCAACCGAACGCGCCGCAAGACGACGGGGCTGAGTGTGACCAATTAAGCCAAAGCGGCCGCGGCCAAGCTCAGAACAGATTTTTGGTAGCTGAGTGGTTTTACCCGAACCCGTTTCACCCGCCACGATAACCACTTGGTTTTCAGCGATGGCTTTCGCGATGTCTTCGCGCTTTTGGCTAACCGGGAGAATTTCTGGGTATTCAATCGTTGGTTTCTGTGCCGCGCGCTGAGTTGCCGTCATCATTGACTTAGCAATGTCTAACGCAATCTCATCAAAGACAGCGTGCTTAGCTTGTTCGTTCTTAATTTTGCTCGCACCAGCAATTCGCTTACTCAAACGGAAGCGATCGCGCATCATACATTCGTTGAGCGCTTTACGAAGAGAGGCTGGGCTATTCTGAGATGATTTGTTGTTTGTCGCTGATTGATCAGCTTTTTTGGTATTTGATTGTTCAGCAGACTTTTTCGATGCCGCTTGGTTTGGCTTGGCTTTGCTCTGTGAAGAACTTGGCTGTGCTGCATTCTTGTTGTTATCTGCTTTTTCCGGAGACGAAGTCAAAGCGTGTCCTATTCTTGTACTTATTAAACTCGCGCGATTATATCACAAGTCTCAAACAAAAAAGCCTGACAGCAAAGGGAAAACCTTTAGCTATCAGGCTGATTAATCTCGCTAACACTCGCAGGAGCTATGAAAGCGCGGTCAAATGTAATTCGTACTTAGTCAACTCTGGTTTAAAGCTAACGTTAAAAACTGCGCTTAAAACTCATATTGGAAGTAAACCGTGTTGTAGTTACTACCGCCTTTGATACGACCATACTGAGAGGATTTTTCAAAGATTGCAGAACGGTGATGCAATGAATAACCGAACCATAAGTTGTTCAAGTCATTCTTACCAATCAAGTCGCCAACGTTGACATCGAATGAGAAGTCTAAGTAGTTCAATAGATGGCTTGCGGTGTAACCTTTACGGTCCATCTCAGAGCCTTCGATATAGGTAATCGAATCGATGTAAGACATACCTTCTGCCACACCAACACGCCACTGAGTTGGCCAATCAAAGGTGTAGTACGCCTTGATTGCGATAATGTATTCGGTGCTGCTCGATTGAACGTCTGAACTCCAGTGGTGCGCAATACCTGGGGTTAAATAGATATCCAGTGGCAAACCGAAGATCTCATCGGTTAACGGGTGTCCATAGAAGAACGAGGTCAACTGGTTGTTGTATTCGTCTTTCTCTCGATTGAACTTCATGATGTCGCCAATATTGGATGGCGTTCCCCAGCCGTGTGCGACACGTAAGTACGGCGCATTGCTCAGTTTAGGTTTTGGCGCTTTCTCTTTGTCGTTAAAGAAACCAAAGCCAAGGTACAATTCCCCCTGATAACGGTCTTCAACAATCGAAGAATCGTAAGCGTTATCGTCCAATCGAGTCACACTGGTTGAACCCAATAAGTACAAATTAGAAACCACATGGTAACGCGTTTCAACACCAACATTTAAGTCAACACCAGCACCAATGGTTTCATTAGATGCGGAGTAATACTCACTGTTGAAATCAGCACTTTTATAACGCAGCGTCGCGCTCGGGTAAAACTCCCAATCTCCAGTTTCATACTTGGCTTTAGCTCGTAAGTTACCGTGGAAGTTGTATTCACTGTCGCTCATTAACTCCGTCTCGACAGACCAAGAATCATCAAGTTGGTAGGTCAGTTGAGCACCAAAGTCCGCCGTATCGCCTTCAATCGCGTTCTGCTCAGATGCAGGAATATCAATAAAGCGCATGCGAGAGATAGCATTGAAAGACCACTTCTCATCGTCAGTTTGATAGAGGTATGCCCCCATCTCAGTACCGTCAATAAACACATAATCGTTCTTGAAAAACAGCATCGGTACGAATGAGCTAACCGATTGGTCGCCACCAGACGTGTCATAAGGGATGCTTGCTGTACGGAACATTGCAGCGATGCCCCACTCTTGCTCTTCAGCGGCCCACGCATTAGCACTTACGAAAATGCCACTTAGGAAAGCGCTACCTAGTAAAACCAATCCAGATGAAGGAAGAGTCGGTAAATATTTGAGCTTCATTCTTGTGTAATTACTCTTTGAAAAAATATTGTGTTACTGATTAGACATTTATTAACCATGACGGCTAACTATTTTTAGGTTTGCTCGGCATTGACCGTTACAATGTAGAATATTCTCGGTTAAATGAAAGTATTGTGAAAGTCTCCGAATTACAAAACATTATAGATCACTTACCCAAAGATTCCGATCCAGATATTGTTATGGGTGAGGCGTGGTTGCCTGAGCGTTTGGTGGATACCAACCTAGACGGTGACATGCTATTTCTTGAATTCGATAATGCCCCTGAAGACAATCAAGGGGATGAAGAAGGCCGTGGCTTTGTTGAGCACGAGATTGCTATGATTCGAGAAAAGCTCGAACTGTTATTAGACGAGCCTTCCGATACCAAGACCAAAGCCGATGCCCTATTGGCAATATTTCTAATGGGCCATGAACTTTCTAGCTCAGAAGTTATCGAAGTTCTTGAATCAACAGAATCTGAAACGACAGAGCCTGAGATTGCAGAGCATAATCAACAGAATCTGACTCAGTAGAATTTGAAGCATCAACGCTTGGAACCACAAAGCCAGACACGAACAAGCTCGAAACAAAAGAACACCACGACGACTAGCCACCAACGATTTTAGGTACCGTATTGAAACCCTCTACGACATCATCTCTTCCCCTGTTACTCGCCGGACCCATTTTAAGAAAAACCACCGCGACTGAAGTAGTACTTTGGTTAGCCACCAGCTCGCCTCTTACAGGCAGAGCCGAGCTTCATACTCAAGAAATAGACGATTCTGAAGCAGCACAAGACCAGCCGTTTTATACCTCATCGCTTGAAGAACATGATTCGATTCAAATCGGTACACATGCGTGGATAACGCTAATTCGCTTACAAGGTGAGTTTCCGACTAATACGCGGCTTGAATATGATATTCACACTGAGTCAGGTTCACTAAAAGAGCTCGCCCCTCACCTTGTTTACAACGGTAAATCTCGCGTTGAGTTTAAGATATCGACCTCAGCTGATTACATTCTTCATGGCTCTTGCCGCAACCCGCATCATCCAAGCAAAGACAGCCTAGTTGCAGCCGATAACAAGATGGCCGATCAAACCGTCGCTGAAAGACCCGACATGCTGATGATGAGCGGCGATCAGATCTACGCCGACCATGTGGCAGGCCCAACACTTGATGCTATTCAACAAGTGATTCACCTGCTTGGCCTTGTAGGCGAAAGCTTACCGACTGACTCGCAAATTAAACAAATCAACAACAGTGACGCTCTGTATAACAGTGAATACCACTTATACCAGCGTCATCACTATTTGCCGCACCACACAGCTTCAGAATCCATGCTCGATAAGTTATTCCCGAACCGTGGCGTGCCGATTTTTAGCTCTACCGATTGTGAAAACCACTTGGTCACGCTGTCTGAGTTTATCGCGATGTACTTATTGGTTTGGTCTCCGACACTGTGGCAATGCGTCAATCGAGAGCGTTTAATTGAGAATAACTTCACTCAAGGTGGACACCAATTAACACCGACTGAGCAGCAACAATGGCGTGATGAAAGCGTCATCATGGATGATTTCATTGCTGGCTTACCGCAAGTGCAACGTCTGTTCGCGCATATTCCAACGTACATGATCTTCGATGATCACGATGTGACGGATGATTGGAACCTTACCGTGGGTTGGGAGCATGCCGTCGACCAAAACCAGTTCGCGACCCAAGTCATTGGTAACGGCCTTGCGGCTTACTGGATGTGTCAAGGTTGGGGTAACAAACCGGAGAGCTTCGATGAAACGTTTATCGAGCAAGCAAAACAGCTTTTTGTTCATAAAGATCATAATGAAACTGTCGATGCCAATTCTACTCACCCTGTTAGCAATATCGAGCCAGACAAGCATCAAGCCTTCATTGAGATGTTAAGTCGCTTTGAAGGTTGGCATTACACAATAGATAGCTCACCTAAAGTCATTGTGTTGGATACTCGTACGCGTCGTTGGCGTTCAGAGTCACGCATGAACAAGCCTTCAGGTTTAATGGACTGGGAAGCCTTGATTGAGTTTCAACATCAGTTAATGAATCAAGATAAAGTGGTGATCGTTTCTGCTGCACCGATGTTTGGCGTGAAGTTTATTGAAACACTGCAAAAGATGGCGACCACAATCGGCAAGCCATTAGTGATTGACGCTGAAAACTGGATGGCACATCCGGGCAGTGCTAATACGCTGATCAGCATCTTTACCCATACCAAAACACCGACCAACTTCGTGGTACTTTCTGGCGATGTTCACTACTCCTTCGCTTATGACATCAAGCTTAGGTATCGTCGCAACAGCCCGAACATCTATCAAATCACCTGCAGTGGTATTAAAAATCAGTTCCCTGCTCCGCTGCTTAAATTCTGCGATGTATGGGACCGCCTGTTATACAGCCCTCGCTCAGTTTTGAACTACTTCACTAAGCGTAAACGCTTGAAGATCGAAAAGCGAAGCCCTGACAATCAGACCTTCTATCGCCTTTCAAACCGCAGTGCGATTGGAGAATTGAGGCTAGACACTGATGGGAAACCGCAATCGATCACGACACTCAGTGGCGACGGTAAAATTACCCGTTTCCCAGAGCCCGATTGATAAAATGCTCCTTATTGCTCGCGTATCCGTAATGTCAGTTTTTAGTAAAGACGCTTGCGATCACACTCTGTAGACCCAATAGTTATGCTTATGGTTATAGTTGATAGCTATCAGCGTTACGGAACTCGATACAAATTTTAACTGGAGCTCGTTATGTTCAATTCTCTCACATCAATGTTTAAACAATTGATTGAAGGCCAGGACCTAAGCAAAAACCAAGGCACATCACCTAATATCGCCATCGCGAGTTTGTTGTGTGAAGTCGCGGGTGCCGACCATCAGATCAATGAATCAGAAAGAGTCGCTAAGCTACAGCTTCTGCAGCGTTTGCTGGATTTAGATGAAGAACAAGCAAAGGTACTGCTCGCGCAAGCAGAGCCGAAAGTAGAGCAATCAGTATCGCTGTATGACTTTACATCGCAACTCAGAGACCTATCTCAGCCAGTGCGAATCGACTTAATCAAAGCGATGTGGGAAGTAGCGCATGCCGACGGGGAAATTGACCCTATCGAAGATTCTGTGATCCGTAAAACAGCAGAACTGCTCTACGTCGACCACTGTGACTTCATCAAGAGTAAGTTAAGTGTTTTAGGCGAAAATTAGTGCCTGAAATAATGAATTGGAAACTGAAATAAATAAAAGCGACGGGTTAAGAAACCGGTCGCTTTTTTGAATCGGTAAACTGAAAGCTGACTAAACAGGGCTGAGAGGAGCTAAAAATTTAGCTACAACATAGTTAATGTGAGTTTCGCAAGATTATAAGCATCGACATAACCCGAGTGCTGACGACCTTCCCACTCAATATTTTTGGCTTCTTGAGCAGCGCGGTGACCAATGCGTTTGTCTTTCAAGCGATTCTGAACACGGTAAAGCGTTGCGATGTTTAAGAACTCGCTAAACGGAGGCTCGATGCCTTTTTCAATACACTCTTTGTGTAAGATAAGGTCGTCACGTCCCCACGCTGCGTAGATTTTTTTGGGACCACCAAAGTTCTTAATCATCGACTTGATGACAGACTCTAATGGGCGACCCTGCTTTTCGATTTTACGAGGTGTAATGCCCGTTAACTCGGCACAGAATAGAGAGACTTCGTCTTTTTCGGGCTTAACGTAATATTGCGCGCGCTTCACGATGGTTCCAGATACAAGATCAATCTCAGCAAGACCAACTTCAATGATCTCTCCTGTTGTTCCCACACCGTCTTCGCTCCAACAGCACATTTCCAAATCGAAACACACAACTCGATTGTGATTCATACGTCGCCTAATTCTCTCGTCAAAAATTTTGTGAAATTGTACATGAGCCCAATACAGAACTCGACCCTAGTTGTATCAAGTGCTCATTTAGCCTGCAATTGTCACTCGATTTCGGCCATTCGACTTACTTTGATAGAGCATACTGTCTGTTTTTTGCAGAATCTCTTCCGTGTTTTCATTAGCGTAAATAGCAGCACCAATACTCAAAGTACAACTGAGCTGTCGACCTTTGTGCTCACAATGAGACTGGCTCACTGTTCTTAGAATACATTGTAAGTATCGTTCTAGGGCTTCATGGTTTGTAATACTAGAAATGATACAGAACTCATCTCCACCTATACGAAACAGGTTATCCCCCTCTTTCAAGCTCACTGAAATCAATTTAATTACATGAATGAGTAAAGCATCCCCTGCAGGGTGACCGAATTGGTCGTTAATGCCTTTGAACTTGTCGACATCAAATCCGATGAGACTAAAGGGTTCATTTCGCTGTATCGCTTTATCTAACATCTTATTGAAAGCACGTCGGTTATAAACCTCGGTCAGGCTGTCGTGGTTGGCTAGAAAACGAAGCTCTTCTGTTCTTTTATCAAGCATTTGATACAAGCGCTCTTTCTCTCGGATTTGCATATTAACGATATACGCCAACAGCAATGAGATAGTTGTTCCGACTAACGCGATTCCGGTTAACACCAGATAACCATAGAAAGAGATGCATGAATCTATTTTGTAATCGACCTTCCAATCTCGATTGGTCAGTGAGATTGTTTTGGTAATGTGGTGCCCAGATACCGCTTCATAACCCTCGGTTTCAAACAATATTGGGGAGTCTTCTGCTTCGAAACCCGTATCGGTAACACGAATATAGACATCCATGTCTCCCACTGCCGAAGCCAGTAGATTTTCAAAGTAGTAAGTCGTTCGAACCACACCAATCACAACGCCAAGTAGATTATCGCTTTCGCCTTCAAACACAGGGTGATAAACCAACATGCCGGTCTTTGGTGTATTTTGATCTAAGCCGTCTTGAAGCAAGCGAACTTTGTCGGCTTTGTTGCGTAATTC
>NZ_JBFROW010000049.1:0-7702 GCF_041471665.1 Vibrio sp. 10N.261.51.F11
CTTAAGTGAACGGCATTACCTCTAATTAGGCTGCTTTTTTGATCGTATTTTTTGAACGAGCTGGTGATTAGTTAACTAGTTTTAACCACTTAACCTTTAAAAGGCCGAACTTCCCAGCGTGCAAACGGCGCTTTTGCATTAATCCCCGCTCGTCCCCAACGGTCAACGGAATCAACTACTAAGATACGCTCGTTAGGTACTAGAGACTTAATTAAGTTCGTTGGCTTTTTCGCTGTGACTAACCATAGCGCATCGTCTTCTGAAAACATCGCTTTGAGTTTGGCTTTGTCTTGTTTTGTCCATTCCAGTTCAGCCTTAAACATACGCTCTTCAACAAACAGTTGAGTACCTGAAGCGAAATCTTCCAAGCTTTCTGAAAGCAACAAGACTGAATCTACGTCGTTATCCAATAACACCGCTTGTTGTTTGTTAATCAGTTCACGCACATCAAGCATTACACGCTGTAGGTTGCTATCAATGGTCTCAGCTTGCGCTGGCCACAATAACTTAAAGTCATCAGCAACAATCGCCGCCATGCGCGTTAAGTTGGTTGGGTTTAACCATGCGTATTTAGACACATCGCCATTGGATAACGTCAGCGCTGCAACTCCTTGAGCACGCGGTGTGATCGCTTGAGCCGCATCCACCTCAACCAAACGGATATTGCCCTGTCTTGCGTAAACAAAAGTTGGGTCAGCTTGCCAGATGGATGACAGCGTTAATGCTACGGTCGCCTTTTCGCCGGAATGAAGCACTTTGCTTGCACCCTTTGTACCAAACCAGTTTGGCAGACGATCAATGCCGTAGCGTTTTGGTGGCAGATATTCGGTGGTAATGTCAGTGCCTTTGGTGAGCTCTGTCGCCAAGGCATAAGTCACAGGCGTACTGGTGAGGATATCCTCGGCATTAGCACTGATAGACACCATTGAGCCAGCCAACAATAAGCTAGTTAGTGCGCCTACTTGAGTCGTTGCCTTCACTGAGCTTGAGATACGATTCATTAAAGAGGTCATGATTATGCCTTTCTTACAATTCGGTATAGCGTTGCCGCTAGGAAAAATGTCGCAGAAACGATGATGATTGAAGCGCCCGAAGGTACTGGCAGTTTCAACTCCATTGGTAAGACGGTTCCAACTAAACACGCGACTGTTGCCAGTAGTGCCGACAGCAAAACAAAGCTACCCATGCGTTTTGTCAGCAAACGAGCTGTCGCCCCTGGGATCAGCAATAACGCACCAACGAGAACCGCACCCACAATCTTCACCGCTGCAATCGTCACTAAGGTGATCATCATGACAAACAAGTAGTCGTAAAAACTCGTGTTATAACCACGAACCTTGGCAATATCAGGGCTGATACAGGTTAGAAGAATACGGTTGAACGTCGGTATCAAGAGCAAAATAATGATCGCGCAGCTGCCCGCGAGAATTGCTAAGTCTTGATCTGTTACCGTTAGAATCGAACCAAACAGTACGTTCTCAAGCATGTGGATGTTGATCTTACGAGCCACGTACATCAGTAACGCCGCACCCACCGCTAACGCTAGCGCAAGGAAAACGCCGACTAAGGTATCGTATGGCACATTGGTTCTATTTCTTACAAAGTGAAGAAGCAGAGCGAAGATCATGCAGAAGCTAAACAGACCAATAATTGGATTTTCTGGTGGTTCACCAAGCAACACACCAATAGCGATACCAGTTAATGCCGCGTGGCCTACCGCTTCAGAGAAGAAAGCCAGACGCTTGGCAATCACCAAAGTACCCAGGCCACCTAGTAACGGTCCCAATAACAATGCAGCAACCAGTGCATTCACCATGAAGGCATACATGAAGCTGTCTGATAACCAACCCGCTTCAACGCCACTTATGGCAAGTTGTCGTAACCAATCCATTACGCAACCTCCTTCGGTTTGTTCATCGCAGCGCCACTGCTGTAATGTTGGAATAAGCTCTCAATCTTACTTGGATGTAGTACCTGTTCGTGTGGACCACTATCCACCAAGAATCGATTCACAACATGTACATTGGCTTCAAGACGACGCACTGCGGTTACATCGTGGTGAACCGCAAGGATCGTACGCCCTTCATTAACACATTCACGAATCAGTGATTCAAGATAACGAACGCCCTGCTCATCCATACCGGTCGTTGGTTCATCCAACACCAGCAAACTTGGGTTATCCAATAGCGCTTGCGCAAACAACACACGTTGCTGCTCACCACCCGACAACTGTCCCATTCGGCGATCGCTACGTGTCGCCATACCGACGCGATCCAATTGTGCTAATGCAAGATCCAATTGCTTGGACTTACGACGCCAAAATAGCGGAATTCGAGTTTGGTTAAGCAACACGAAATCCATGACCGTCAAAGGCAAGCTCGATTCGAAGGTCGCTTTTTGAGGAACGTAACCAATACTTGGCTTTTTTGGCCAATGAATATTGATTTGCCCAGAGAAAGGCGTAAGGCCAAGAACAGAGCGCAACAAAGAGGTTTTACCACCGCCGTTTGGCCCCATGATTACATGGCACTCACCCGCTTTAAGTTCTAGTGAGATATCGTCAAGAATGACGTTGTTGTCATATTGCAGACCAAGTTGATTGATTGAAATCGATGGACCTAACATTATGCGTTCCCGCTTTTAGCTTGGTTCGCCGCCGCAAATTTCATTGCTTCGATTAATGTCTCGAGATTCTTCTTCATCTCAACTTCGACTTTGTCGTCTTCATATTCGCCATGCGTCATGTGAGAGAAACGGTAAAGCTGAACACCTGTTTCCGCTTCAATCGTGTCAACAAAACGGTTTGGCATGTTTAGCTCGTAGAACAGAACATCAATGCCCGATGCGCGGATCTTTTCGATCATCTCTTGCAGCTGGCTCGCACTTGGTTCAACACCGTGTGCAGGCTCAATCACCGCTGCCACATCTACACCAAACTCTTGCAAAATATAGCCATACGCATTGTGCGTGGTCGCCACCTTCATACCTGAAGTATCTAACTCACCTAATGACAACATCGCATCGCGCTTCATAAAGCGAAATTGCTTTGCGTATTTACGTGCATTCTTACGATAAAAAGCCGCGTTGTCAGGGTCGAGCTTAGATACCTCACTCGCAATGGTGTAAACCTTTTGAATTGTTGTCGAAAGTCCAACAAACGTATGCGGATTCACCGCGCCTTGACCCACAGATTGGCCTAATGCTGGAAGTAAAGGCACTTCTTTGTTCGCTTCGATCACCAGCAAGTCATCACGTTGCGCGGCTGAGATTACTTTTAGTGCGAAGTCATCATGGCCAATACCGTTTACCACGATAGCGTCCATCTGGCTCAAACGTTTCAAGTCGTTCGGTTGTGGCAAGTAATTATGCGGATTAAAGCCGGCATCAACCAAAGGAAGGATGTTCACTTTGTCACCCACCACGGCTTTTACATAGCTGTAGTAAGGCTGAAGGGTTATGCCAATCGTCAGCTTATTGCTGTCGATCTTGTATTCTTTTGCCAATGCATTGGGTGCCATGAACACCGCCAATAACGACATCATTAGAGTCATAATTCGCATAGTAAATCTCTTATTATTAGTGACCATTGTTATAAGCCGGATTGTTTAATGAGAAGAAGCATCATGCTGCTCAACTTCTGATTCATTGACGACCATTTTCCAGCCAACAGATTCAAGTGTGTTTTCATCAAAATTAGTCGGTTGACTTGCTACGCCACCCAGGTAAATCCAGATTTCAGGAGAAACGCTGTTGGCGTTCAAAATAAAGGAATCAGCAAAGCCATGATCGCTTTGTGCAGCATATTCACTTGATGTAGCTTGTTCACTTGGTGTAGAAAAGTAGTAACCACGCTCGTCCAATAACCAAGTATGAGAACCTTTGCGCTTCCAACTCTGGTCTTCTACAAATGGCGCGACCCATTCATCTTTAAGTGACGCAACACTTGGCCATTCGCCGTCTGAGTCCATACGCAGGTCACGAATCTCTTCATGCGCTAAACGTAGCTCTGATAACATCGCCAAGTTTTCTTGCTCGACATCGGTCACTAAGATTTGATGATCAAGTACCGCTTCGATATGCGATTCTGCTTGGTGAAATGGGATAGCAACCGTGGCAAAGCTCAGAATGAACACAATGATCAGCCCTACCCATTTACCTTCTCTGCCACCCGTATCGGCACGTACGCCTTGAATCATCATTTTTCGCTGATCTCAACAACGTCTACTTCAACAGGAAACTCGTGGCCTGAATCAAACACAAGGTAGAACTCAGTGTCTGGGTTTGGAAACTCAACAATAGAGCGTTTATCCGTCATCTCTTTTGCAATCAAGTTGTCTTCGTAGTCGTACATCTCAACCGCGTAATCAATCGCTTTACTGCCGTCTGAATAGCCCGCTTCGCAAGCCACAGTTTTGCCTTCAAACCAGCAGCTCATCAATGGAAAGTGTGCTTGTGCAGGTAATGCAGCGAAACCAAGTCCCAGAGCCAAGCAAGGAGTCATTAATGCGTTAAGTTTTGTTTTTATTGTCATGGTTCGTACCCTAGCCACAGTGCAAATTCTCAGTAGTAAACTGAGCGATAAAGGGCTCAAATGAGCCCTTAAGTTTTTTGGTTGCTTAATCAGGGATCTAGCCCCGACATCACAGATTATTGAAGCAGTGCTTCGAACGTTAGGTGAACGTTCGCGCTTGCTTTGTCTGCCAGTGGGTTGTCAATCAACTCACCTTTGTAGTTCGCTTTCATTACGTAACGACCCGCTACATCTGGAGTGAACGTGATTTCGCCGTTCTCGTCGCTCACTACATCAATCTGTTCTTGGTGGTTGCGGTAAAGCGTGCCTTCACGAGTGATCTCAGCTTTCACGTCTTTTTGAATTTCACCGTTGTAGAAGAATTGGAACGTGACTGGTTCGCCTTCAACAATGTCTGAAGGGTGTGTCACAGGCTTCATTTCTAGAAGCTTTCCTTCAATTTTGAATACTGAATCCGTTGGCTTACCTACTGTGATGTAGCTTTCAGCGCGAGTGAAGCTGATTTGTGTTACCACGTCACGTGACTTTTCAGGAAGTACAGAGTCACGTTCCGCTTTGTTCGCTTTGATCCATTTCACAGTGTCACGACGGCCCGCTTTGTACTGTGTGTAGTAAGATGGCTGGTTGTTAATCGCAACTTTGTGTGTACCTTCTTCTTCAAAGTAGAAATCGAAGATTGAACGACGTTTACCGAGAACAACAAAGTTAGGACGCTCGCTACGGCCATCAGGCATGATGACATGTGCATTTTCGCTGCCTGCAGGCTTATCAAAAACAAACGTGCCGTGAGACGCCGTCACATCGAACGTTAGCCAATCACCGCCTTCTTTCGATACGGTAAAGTGCGATGGCAAAATCCAGCGTGGGTGAGCTTGTGCTGTTGTCGTAGCCGCTAGGCCGAACGCCATAACACCCGCTAGAGCAAGTGCCTTCATTTTTGTCTGTTTCATCATGTTCATTCCATTATTTATAATTTTTAGCCGTGTCGCTCAATCTGAGCCTACGATGACTACTATCGATTCTGTTCTGATTCTTAAACCAATCGGTGTTCACTGCTGCGTTGTCTATTTAGCTACGTAATTCAGTGTGATTTCACCCGTCTCTTCTGTTGCCTTTAGCTCATAAGAAGCGTTTGAATCTGTGAGTGATACTTTTTGACGAAGATAGTTACGGCCGCCGTGCTCACGAACCACTTCGATATGAACCGTGTATTCGCCTTGCTCTAGATCTTGACCGTCATCGCTCTTACCATCCCAAACAAAGCGGTACTTGCCTGCTGGGCGCGTTGCGGATGTCACGGCGTCAACGAGTTCGCGATCGTAACGTCCAACTTTTCTCCACCAGCTGCGTAGATCTTTCAGCCATTCATCTTTACCGACCCAAAGTTCAATGGTTTTCACTGACTTTCGTTCGCTGTTCTCTACCCACACCGCCACATAAGGACGCGCATACATAGAGGTATCAATCTTTGGAAGCTCGAAAGTGACATCAAGTTTTGCCGTATCAGGAATCGCTTGTGCCATACCTAGGCTTGGCAAAAGAGATAAAGCAAGAAGCGCCTTGCTCCAGTTCATTTTTTTCAAGTTTAACAACCTTTTAAATCCGTTTAACCTTTAATTCGTTCTTTGAGTCGATTCATCAAACCAACTCATCTACCCGCTTCATCAAGCTAATTAAGGGTTAAGGTACGGCGACAAAATAGATAGCAAGTGAGATTGCAGAGCCAAATACCGTCCATTTAATGGAGGTGTTGAGTGTTTTTTTCTTAGGTAACAGTAAGCACACGCCGGTAAGTACAAAGAAGACCATCAGTAGTGCTGTGATATCGATGAACCATTTCCACACCTCACCGCTGTTACGGCCTTTGTGTAGGTCGTTCAACAATGCAATCGCGCCGTAGTTCGTGGTTTCGACCTCGACCATTTCAGAGGTCACGTCAACAAATACAGACGCGTTGTAACCTGGTCCTTTGAAATCCATGGACACTTCACCGATAAGCAACTCACCGTCTTCAATTTCGGCGTAGATGTCTAAACCAGAAGGAACACCAGACAAATTAGCCTCTTCAAACAGAAATGCTTCGAAGGCATTTTCATCGGCTTTTAGTCTCCCGTCTTGGATCGTGAACAAACTCGTAGGAAGCTCTAAAGTAGAGCGTTGGATATTGGGTTGGCTTGACTCAAATAACTCGGGTCTATTCAGGGTGATACCTGTCACTGAGAAGAAAAGAACAACGAACAGAAGTGCCATTGAAATATAAACATGAAGTCGACGAGCCCATGATTGAATCGCCCTACTTTTTAACGACATACAAACCAATACCTATAAATTTTATGGCGTCAATTTAGTTGATAATCATTCGTATTGGCATTCAATTTACATTGTTTACGTTTGCCGAGCGGCGTAAGGAAATTTACATAACATTACATGGGAAGTAATCGAACTGTATGCATATTCTTGCTAACTTGTACTAAAGGGAATGGATAGCTTGTATTTGAGGTCATCGATAGTAAGGTCAAACCTCAAAAAATCTCAATATCAACATGCTTGATTGAGGTTGGTTTAAGGTAGCAGTTGTGGCTTTAAGGAATGAAAGTTGGGACTATTTACCTTCGTGACTATTAACCTTTGGGGCTATTTGATCTTTGGAACATTTTTAAGATCATACACAAACGGCGGACTCTTCGGTTGATGCGGTTTGTTAAATACAGACTAATAACCGATTTAACGATAGCTAATAAGGCTTAAAGGGATTTTGAAATACGTATTATTGTTTTGGCTTTTACAGCGCTCGTAACAGCGTGCAGTAGCCAAATGAGCAGTACAGAAGAGCACGTCCAAGAATACATTGGCTCAGACATAACCGATGCACAAGAGCAGTATCTAACCGAACGCTCACGTCCTATCAGCTTTTGGGCGTCTCGAAACTATGCTTGGGTTGAGACGAAGAAACCACTAGATAATGGTTACACTTTATATGCCTTTAAGAACCCTTATCGCGATTGCACCATTAACTGGGTCGCTAACACCAGTGGCGCCATTCAAAGTGCAACGCTTAGTGGCACGATGTGCGAGCCTTAATCAACCCAGTCCAGTCCAAGATAACGCTAAATGAGCTAACGTCTCTAGATGGGCTTAAGTCGCTAGAATTAAAAAGGTTCATCGCGGCTT
>NZ_JBFROW010000050.1:0-8287 GCF_041471665.1 Vibrio sp. 10N.261.51.F11
CGCACGGTCTCCCCGTCTACTTCAAATAAGTAGTCCATACCATCTATGCCAATAAATTCTGCGACGTAATCCATTTCACCGGTTCCAGGAGTAACTGTAGGAATACCAGGTTCGATAGGCTCACCGGGAAATGTTGGCTCATTCATTTCTGGACGAGTAACTTGATCTACTCGGTAAAGCTCATCTCCATTGATTCCTACTATAAGTTTGCGATCGTTCACGACAATGATTGCTGTGCCATCGTTGTGAAGTGTCACATTGCTTGAATCAACATAAACCTCTTGCCCAACAAGAGTCACAATATATCCACTGTCATTATCCGCGACTTTCCATGTACCAACACTGTCCATTGAAGTAGTGACTGGAAGCTCTGGGATTGTATTACCGTTGTCAGATGAACTGGAAGATGAAGAACTACTTAACAGCCCTGCAACCAACGCAGCCGAGGCGGCACCAACTGCAGCCCAGGTACCGTTAGATTGTTTTTCGTAAGTTACATCATCGACTGTAGCTGTCGTGCCTGGAGTAGCATTGGCATATTGTTCGTTTAATTTATACTGAACAGAAGCATCGATAGCGTTCATCTGCTCGTCAATAAGTTGAAGTGTTTGTTGGTTTGCTAGTTCTACGTCAACTTGAGGTGCAGAAGCAAAAGCAGGTGCTGCTAATACGCTAGAAATTGATATGGCTAAGAGTGATGCTTTCATAAAGTAGGATCTCGTTATTGAATGGAGCGTCTTGCTATCAATGCCTCCTTGGCAAGTGCGTTTATTATTCGCTGTGGTGAGATTTTCAACAATATAGCCAGCTAGTGTTGATGTATAAATCTAATTTATGCATTTGCGCTTTTTAGGTTGAGACTTGAGGTAAGTATGTTGGGTTGGATAAAAACTTGGGTTAAAAGATATGATAAGTGGTGTGAAGAGCTTGGCTTAACGCCTGAGAACAAGCGCAGTTGTGTTGCTTATCGTCGTGATCCTCAAGGGAAACAAATGGAGAGTAGGGAAAATGACACAGCAAATAAGTGACTTTCCGCTGTTTGATACTCATTGCCACGCGGATTTTGAGGCGTTTGAGCAAGGTTTTACACCTGATCAAACTATTGATGGCTATCTTAAAGAAGCGAAACAAGCGCAAGTCGAGAAGTTAATCATCCCTTCTATCGGCCAACGTAACTGGAGGAAGCTCGATGAAATCGCTCAATCTCACCCCAATATTTACTATGCATTAGGCTTCCATCCTTACTTTTTAGAACCGGCCAATGACGAACAATTTTCGGAACTTCGCCAATTACTCGCTTCAAAAAACAGCCAATGTGTCGCGATAGGTGAGTGCGGGCTCGACTTTTTTGTGGACGTTGAACGAGAGAAACAAGAGCGCTTTTTCATCCAACAAATGGAGCTTGCCAAGGAGTTTGACCTGCCTTTAATCATCCATGAGAGGAAGTCTTACAACCGACTTATCGAGCTAATAAAGCAGCATAAGTTCACCTTAGGTGGTGTGATTCACGGTTTTTCTGGGAGTGAACAGCAAGCTTTGGCGTGGATCAAGCTCGGTTTCTATATTGGCGTCGGTGGAACGATAACTTACCCAAGAGCGCAAAAAACACGCACAACCATCGCAAAATTGCCCCTTGAATGTCTGGTATTGGAAACGGATGCTCCGGACATGCCCATGTATGGGAACCAAGGAAATGTTAATCATTCCAAATATTTAGTTACGATCTTAAATGAACTTTTTTTGCTTAGAAAAGAGCCAAAGCAATCGATTGCAGCGCAAATTTGGCAAAATAGCCATCGCGCATTCGGTATATGTGAATAAAATCGAAGGTTTTTGTTTATCGTTTGCGTAAATTGCACTGAGCTTGTGATTTGGGTCACATTTGTGTGTGAATGGTACATGAATCTTCTACGAAAGTGTGAGGACGGCATTACTTTATTAGTGGTCGCATGAGTATAATTGCCTCCGCTTTATAGCCCCATTTTGTAACACGCCAATAAATAACTAATAAGGAAGTCATAAACTATGAGCCTGTTTATGAGCCTAGTCGGAATGGTTGCACTGATCGCAATCGCAGTACTACTATCTGACAACCGCAAAGCTATTAATCTAAGAACAGTGGGTGGCGCTTTCGCTATCCAATTCGCACTTGGTGCATTCGTACTTTACATCCCTTGGGGTCGTGATCTACTTGCAGGTTTCTCTGCTGGTGTAGCAAACGTGATCGACTACGGTAAAGACGGTACTGGTTTCCTATTCGGCAGCCTAGTTAACTTCTCAGTTGACGGTATCGGTTTCATCTTTGCTTTCCAAGTACTACCAACTCTGATTTTCTTCTCTGCACTTATCTCTGTACTTTACTACATTGGTGTTATGCAAATTGTAATCAAAGTTCTTGGTGGTGGACTTCAGAAAGCTCTAGGTACTTCTCGCGCCGAGTCTATGTCTGCAGCAGCAAACATCTTCGTTGGTCAAACTGAAGCACCTCTAGTTGTTCGTCCATTTGTTCCTAAAATGACTAACTCTGAACTATTCGCAGTAATGTGTGGTGGTTTGGCTTCTGTAGCTGGTGGTGTACTAGCGGGTTACGCATCTATGGGTGTACCTCTAGAGTACCTTGTAGCAGCATCATTCATGGCAGCACCAGGTGGTCTACTATTCGCTAAAATCATCAAGCCTGAAACAGATACGCCAGACGACAACATCGCTGACGAAATGGACGGTGGCGATGACAAACCAGCTAACGTTATCGACGCAGCAGCAGGCGGCGCATCAGTTGGTCTACAACTAGCTCTTAACGTTGGTGCAATGCTACTAGCATTCATCGGTCTAATTGCTCTAATCAACGGTATCCTAGGTGGCATCGGTGGTTGGTTCGGTATGGAAAACCTAACTCTAGAACTTCTTCTAGGTTGGATCTTCGCACCGCTAGCATTCATCATTGGTGTTCCATGGGAAGAAGCAACTATTGCTGGTTCTTTCATTGGTCAGAAGACAGTTGTTAACGAATTCGTTGCATACCTAAACTTCGTACCATACGTTGGTGAAAACGCTCAAGTTGTTGCAGCGACTGGTCAAGTGATGTCTGAGAAGACTCAAGCTATCATCGCATTCGCACTATGTGGTTTCGCAAACCTTTCTTCTATTGCGATTCTACTAGGTGGCCTAGGTGGTATTGCACCAAGCCGTCGCCACGACATCGCACGTATGGGTGTTAAAGCGGTTGTAGCTGGTACTCTATCTAACCTGATGGCAGCAACAATTGCTGGCTTCTTCCTATCTTTCTAATCAAGTAGATTTAGATATATAGACGCCACTTTAATATCGCCCCGTAGCAAGAAATTGCTGCGGGGCTTTTTTGTTTTTAGGCCTGCCGTTTTTAGTATATGCACGCGCTTATGCTTAGATTCGATGTAGGGTCTAGAATGTTTTTTTGAGATACAAACCGTTTGCGTTCTAAGGAGCACTACAATTTATTGATGGATACCTATAATGTATAAGCTAAAGGGATAGGATGTCTCTGTTGGCAAGAAAGTAACCTCGAAATCAACTCGAACGTTATTCTTCTGGGATTAAGCCAAAATTAGCGATACGCTATAGATGTTAGACACAACATGACTGATTTGTTGTGCCATAGACCAAACTGGTACTGTGCGGTGACAAGGATTGCAATTGGTAGCGAAAGTTATCAAGTCTTCAGGGAACCAAGTCCGTTCATTTGTGGCTACTGAGCATTACTAAAATATCCATCTATACTGGATGGAGGGCGAAGTAGTTAACTATTTGAATATATTGATCGGAGATAGAAATGAGCGATTTAAAAGCAGCAGCTCTACGTGCACTTAAACTTATGGACCTAACTACGCTAAATGACGACGATACTACTGAAAAAGTAGTGGCGCTTTGTCATGACGCGAAGACTGCAGTAGGCAACACCGCTGCAATCTGTATTTACCCTCGCTTTATCCCAGCAGCTAAGAAAGCGTTGCGTGAGCAAGGTACTCCAGAAGTACGCATTGCGACTGTAACTAACTTCCCTCATGGTAATGACGACATCGAAATTGCTGTTGCAGAAACAAAAGCAGCGGTAGCGTACGGCGCAGACGAAGTTGACGTAGTATTCCCATACCGTGCTCTTATTGCTGGCAACGAAGAAGTTGGCTTTGAGCTAGTTAAACAGTGTAAAGCAGCTTGTGGTGACATCACGCTTAAAGTGATCATCGAAACAGGTGAACTGAAAGAAGAAGCACTAATCAAGAAAGCTTCTCAAATCTGTATCGAAGCAGGTGCAGACTTCATCAAAACTTCAACAGGTAAAGTGCCAGTAAACGCGACTCCAGAGTACGCGCGCATGATGCTTGAAGTTATCCGTGACATGGGCGTTGCTAAAACAGTTGGTTTCAAACCAGCTGGTGGCGTACGTACTGCTGAAGATGCAGCACTATACCTAGCAATGGCTGATGAGCTACTAGGCGCTGAGTGGGCAGACAACATGCACTACCGTTTTGGTGCTTCAAGCCTACTAACTAACCTTCTTAATACATTAGAAGTGACAGACCAGACTGCTGATCCAGCAGCATACTAATTTACTCGTCATATTTGACACCGCAGCGTTGTTGACTGCGTAAGTTCCTCCTAATCACATAGAGCCTCTATGCTCATAGGAATGAACTCACTGGTCGCCTAACTGCAACGCCAAATATTTAGAGTATTGAACATAATAAGTCTGTTTGATGGAGTGGCGTCAAGCCACTCCATATTACCTCTTTTCCCTACAAACCATACTCACTAGAGTTTGGGAGGCACTAATGTATCTACCTCAAGAAATTATTCGCAGAAAACGTGACGGTGAAGTCCTAACAGCTGAAGAAATTAACTTCTTCATTCAAGGTGTGGCTAAGAACACGGTTTCTGAAGGCCAAATTGCCGCATTCGCAATGGCTATCTTTTTTAATGAAATGACGATGCCAGAACGTATCGCACTAACGTGTGCAATGCGTGATTCAGGCATGGTGATTGACTGGAGCCACATGAACTTTGATGGCCCAATCGTTGATAAACACTCTACTGGTGGTGTTGGCGACGTTACTTCTCTGATGCTTGGCCCAATGGTGGCAGCATGTGGCGGTTTCGTTCCAATGATCTCTGGTCGTGGTTTAGGCCACACTGGCGGTACGCTAGACAAGCTGGAATCTATTCCGGGTTACAACATTACACCAACCAACGATGTGTTCGGTGAAGTAACGAAAGATGCTGGCGTGGCTATCATCGGTCAAACAGGCGATCTAGCTCCTGCTGACAAGCGTGTTTACGCAACTCGTGATATCACAGCAACAGTCGATAACATCTCGCTGATCACGGCTTCAATCCTATCTAAGAAACTGGCTGCGGGCCTTGATTCTCTAGTGATGGATGTAAAAGTAGGTTCAGGCGCATTCATGCCGACTTACGAAGCATCTGAAGAGCTAGCGAAATCTATCGTTGCAGTAGCAAACGGTGCGGGTACTAAAACAACAGCAATCCTAACGGACATGAACCAAGTGCTGGCTTCTTCAGCGGGTAACGCAGTAGAAGTTCGTGAAGCGGTTCAGTTCCTAACGGGTGAATACCGTAACCCACGCTTGTTAGAGATCACGCTAGCATCGTGTGCTGAAATGTTGGTGCTGGGCAACCTTGCAAAAGATTCAGATGAAGCGCGCGAAAAACTGATGGCAGTACTGGATAACGGTAAAGCAGCAGAGTGCTTCGGTAAAATGGTAGCGGGCCTTGGTGGTCCAGTTGATTTCGTAATGAACTACGATAACTACCTAGAAAAAGCAGACATTATTAAGCCAGTGTACGCGCTAGAAAGCGGTGTGGTATCAGCAATGGATACTCGTGCAATTGGTATGGCTGTGGTTGGTATGGGCGGCGGTCGTCGTGTAGCAACTGACAGCATTGATTACGCAGTCGGTTTTGATCACTTCATTCGCCTAGGTGAAGTAGCAAGTGAAGATAAGCCATTAGCAATGATTCATGCTCGCAACGAACAACAGTGGCAAGAAGCTGCAACAGCATTACAAAATGCAATCACTGTGGGCGGAGAATATACAGCAACGCCAGACGTTTACCGTCAGATTCGTTCTGAAGACGTGTAAATAACAGGTATCGGTATACCTCGCGTATACCGATAAACAGAGTTCTGGTGCAAAGAGCAATAAGTTGGTGAAGAAAATGAAAAGAGCATTTATTTTAGTTTTAGATTCATTCGGTATCGGTGAAACAGCGGATGCAGACAAATTTGGTGATGTAGGTTCTGACACTATGGGCCACATCGCAGATCATTGTGACCAAGGTCTTGCAGACAATGCAGATCGTAAAGGTTCACTGGCACTGCCAAACCTGTCTAAGCTAGGTCTAGCGATGGCTCACAAAGAGTCTACGGGTCGTTTTGCTCCTGGTATGGATGCAGACGCTGAGATCATTGGCGCTTACGGTCACGCTGCTGAGCTGTCTTCTGGTAAAGACACGCCATCAGGTCACTGGGAAATCGCAGGTGTTCCTGTACTGTTTGACTGGGGCTACTTCACCGACAAAGAGAACAGCTTCCCAAAAGAACTGACTGACCGCATCCTTGAGCGTGCAGGCCTGTCTGGTTTCTTGGGTAACTGCCACTCATCTGGTACGGAAATCCTAGATAACCTAGGTGAAGAGCACATGAAGACTGGTCTGCCAATCTTCTATACTTCTGCAGACTCTGTTTTCCAGATCGCTTGTCACGAAGAGACATTCGGCCTGCAAAACCTATTAGATCTTTGTCAGATTGCTCGTGAAGAGCTAGAAGATTACAACATTGGTCGTGTTATCGCTCGTCCGTTCATTGGCCCAGGTAAAGGTCAATTCGAACGTACTGGTAACCGTCGTGACCTTTCTGTTGAGCCACCTGCAGCCACCATTCTTCAGAAGTTGGTTGATGAGAAGGGCGGTAACGTTCACTCAATCGGTAAGATCTCTGATATCTACGCGGGTTGTGGCATCACTCAGAAAACCAAAGCAACAGGTATCCCTGCGCTATTTGAAGCAACCAAAGATGCGATCAATGAAGCGGGCGACAACACTATCGTGTTCACTAACTTCGTTGATTTTGACTCAGCTTACGGCCACCGCCGTGATGTTGCTGGTTACGCAGCGGCACTTGAGTACTTCGATGGTCGCATCAATGAAATCATCGATATGATGAAAGAAGACGATGTGCTTATCTTAACTGCTGACCACGGTTGTGATCCGACATGGCCAGGTACAGACCATACTCGTGAGCACATCCCTGTGATTGTTTACGGTCAGAAGGTTCCAGCCGGTTCTTTAGGCCGTCGCGATACATTTGCTGATATCGGTCAAAGCTTAGCGTCATACTTTGGTACATCGCCAATGGGACACGGTAGAAGCTTTCTATAATAGTTAACGAAGAGAGAGGGAAACCTCTCTCTTCTTTTTTTGTTTTGAGATTAAGGATATTTTCAATGGCTACTCCACATATTAATGCTGAAATGGGTGATTTCGCTGACGTAGTTTTAATGCCAGGCGATCCGCTACGTGCTAAATACATCGCTGAAACCTTCTTAGAAGAAGTGGTTCAAGTGTGCGACGTTCGCAACATGTTTGGTTACACCGGTACTTACAAAGGTCGTAAGGTTTCGGTAATGGGACACGGTATGGGCATTCCATCTTGTTCTATTTACGCGACTGAGCTTATCAAAGACTTTGGTGTGAAGAAGATCATTCGTGTGGGCAGTTGTGGTGCAGTGAGCGAAGATATCAAAGTGCGTGATGTGGTGATCGGCATGGGCGCATGTACTGACTCTAAAGTGAACCGTATTCGCTTTAAAGATCATGACTTTGCGGCTATTGCGGATTACAAAATGGTGCGCGCGGCAGAAGATGCAGCCAAAGCTCTCGGTGTCGGCGTAAAAGTCGGTAACCTGTTCTCGGCTGAGCTGTTCTACACGCCAGATCCAGAGATGTTCGAAGTAATGGACAAATACGGCATTGTTGGCGTAGAGATGGAAGCGGCTGGCATCTATGGTGTGTGTGCTGAATACGGCGCAAAAGCTCTAACGATTTGTACTGTTTCTGACCACATTAAGACTGGTGAGCAAACGACATCAGATGAACGTCAAACGACTTTCAACGACATGATGGTTATCGCACTAGACTCTGTACTGCTTGGCGACCAAGAATAATCTTGATTTGTCTTAGCTTGATAAGTTAACAGATAACAAAAAGCCCCGTTGTGAACTGACCCCCAATA
>NZ_JBFROW010000051.1:0-585 GCF_041471665.1 Vibrio sp. 10N.261.51.F11
GCAGTGTCCCGTTCGTCTAGAGGCCTAGGACACCGCCCTTTCACGGCGGTAACAGGGGTTCGACTCCCCTACGGGATACCATTGGGTCGTTAGCTCAGTTGGTAGAGCAGTTGACTTTTAATCAATTGGTCGCAGGTTCGAATCCTGCACGACCCACCATTCTTTCTCCACGAAGGAATTAAAACTATCGTGGGCGATTAGCTCAGTTGGGAGAGCACCTGCCTTACAAGCAGGGGGTCACTGGTTCGAGCCCGGTATCGCCCACCATTCTCTAAAAATTCTTGGAAGTTAAATCTCCAAACCACTTCTTATGTCGCTGGTTGGATTTTTCGACTGTGAGAGTATTTAGAAAATGAACTTCACAAGAAGTCTCATTGCTCTTTAACAATTTGGAAAGCTGACTGATTGATTACTTACGAGTAATTCAATCAAATTTAAAAGTTCTCAATGTTTATCTTTCATTAGATAAACACAACAAACACATTCAAGTGTCTTGTATTCGATTCAAACTTGTTTGAATCACAATTGAGTCCGGCAAACAGTCATTGAGAATTAACCCTTCTTAATGACAACCAAAAACCTTGG
>NZ_JBFROW010000052.1:0-481 GCF_041471665.1 Vibrio sp. 10N.261.51.F11
TTGATTAGGTTTAGAAAAGTTAAGAGACGATATTGGGTCTGTAGCTCAGCTGGTTAGAGCGCTCGCCTGATAAGCGGGAGGTCGGTGGTTCAAGTCCACTCAGACCCACCAATATCGACCTAGATGGGGCTATAGCTCAGCTGGGAGAGCGCCTGCCTTGCACGCAGGAGGTCTGCGGTTCGATCCCGCATAGCTCCACCATCTTTAAGCGTTCTTGTTCGACAAAAAGTCTTACGAGAGTCTTTAAAAATGGTTCAATTTATTGAATCAAGCTCTTTAACAATTTGGAAAGCTGACTGATTGATTACTTACGAGTAATTCAATCAAATTTAAAAGTTCTCAATGTTTATCTTTCATTAGATAAACACAACAAACACATTCAAGTGTCTTGTATTCGATTCAAACCTAGTTTGAATCACAATTGAGTCCGGCAAACAGTTATCAGGAATTAACCCTTCTTGATGACAACCAAAAACCTTGG
>NZ_JBFROW010000053.1:0-87470 GCF_041471665.1 Vibrio sp. 10N.261.51.F11
AATTTTCCGGATTGGTATAATATATGCCATTAGCAAAGCCGCGGATTCTCCTACTTACCAAAACAGCGCGTGTTGGGAGTCTAAGCCTCCAACCTTTCCATATACTAAGCCTCAGCAGAAATACTGGGGCTTTTTTGTATCTGCTGCTTCTACGAAGTAATGTTGGGATAACTAGGCGCTCCTAGCTCACCTGCGTGCTCGAATCTCCGGAGTGCCTACTCATTCCAGCCTTGCCATATTTAAGACTCTAGTCTGCACGTCTCGGCAGAAATGCTAGCGCTTTTTATTCCTGTCATTTTTACAAGTATCACTTGAAGTACCATGTGTTCCTTTAGCTATCTCTATCGAACACTGATTTAGTGCAGCCTTGCTGTATTTAATGACTTAGTTCAAAGCTAAAGCTTTCTGTTCACCACTCATCTAGCTCCGTAGTCCTGTTAATAACTAACGCTATTCTAGCGAGACGTTGAGTCCCGTTATTTTTGTTTCCAGGTGAAAGGTGAAGCCTTTCGATTGAAGCTTATATAACTTGAGAGTGGGTTATTGGGTAGACTAGCGAGTGCGCACAAGAACTAATTCTCTGTATGACTTAAGCTCCTTAAAGAGTTCTGTCCACCCACATTAAGGCTTTCGATTACTCAAATATTAGCGGTATCAAATATCGATATGAGCTCTATGTTCCACGCATATCTTTCAGCGATAGCTCCAGTATGGGAATTGGTGAGTTTGACTTTCATTGGGTATAAAAAAGGCCACCTAAAGTAGGCGGCTTTGGTTGATCTATCTAGGTGTTAATCTAGCTCTTTCTCTGCTTGTTTTGCTTTCTCTATCATAGGAGTGATTGTTGAGCCTTGAACTAGAATAGAGAACACAACAACGGCGTATGTCATGACAAGGATTATCTCTTTTACATCTATTGCTTTGTCTTCAATTACCCAGATACCTGAAGGGATCGAAAGTGCCATGGCTAATGCTAAGCCACCGCGTAAGCCACCCCAAGTTAGAATCTTAATCGACCACGGGTTGTAAGTTCTAAAGCGTTTAAATCCGATGTAAGACAAGAAAACACTCAAGTAACGTGCACTCAATACTAGAGGGACTGCGAACGCCATTAAGATCCAGTCTTCTTGGTGGAATTTGAATAACAGCATCGACATACCAATTAGTAGGAATAATACGCCGTTTAAGAATTCATCTATCAACTCCCAGAAATGATCTAGGTGATCTTCACTCTCTTTCGAGAATCCGATAAAGCGAGTCCAGTTACCAATCATGATACCTGATACCACCATCGCTAATGGGCCTGATACATGTAGAACTTCAGCAAACGCATAACCAGCAGTTGGGATGCCGATGGTTAATAGCAACTCCATCGAGTGGTCATCGGTATTGCTGATTAGGTAGTGGAATACAAGACCTAAAACAAAACCATAGACAATGCCGCCAATCGCCTCTTGAACGAATAGCATGGTCACACTACCGACGGTTGGCGCTTCTGTGCCGAATGCGATAGTAAATAGGGTTACGAAGATAACTAAGCCAAAACCATCGTTGAATAGAGATTCTCCCTCGATTTGAGTAGAGATTCTTCTGGGAGCGTCGAGTTTCTTTACTATTGCTAGCACGGCGATGGGATCGGTTGGAGAGATTAGCGAGCCAAAGAGTAGGCAGTAAATCAGATCAAATTGAATACCGATGAACTGGCAAAACCCGTACAGCACAAAACCGATAAAGAATGTTGAAAACAGCGTAGCACCTAACGCGAGTACTGTTATTTCCCATTTCTGGTCTTTTAGGTTTGGTAATTTGATTCCCAAACCGCCTGCAAATAGTAAGAATCCTAATATCCCTTTTAGAAGGAAATCTTCAAAATTGATACTGGCAACGGTCTCTGAGGCAATGTCTGCCAATTGGAACCAATTATTTTGTCCCGCAATGATAATCAATAGAGATAACATCATTGAGCCAGCTGTGATGGCGATGGTTGTCTGCATTTTACCAATTTTTGTATTCACGAAAGCAATAAGCATGGCTGCAGCGGACAAGAAGCATAAGGTGTAATAGACCGACATTGGGATTCCAACATGTAACAAAGTATGAATATGAATTTTCGTTGTCTCATGCTCAAATAGCAAACATTTTTTTGTCATGACTCAGTAATCAATTTCCTTTTTTAGACGTCTAGACTCCTTTTTAATGTGTGATAGGATGGAGGGATAATTAAAGGAATGAGGTTGTACCGTGGGAAGTAATGTAAGGCAAAAGATTGACGCTCTGTTGAAGCAACGAATTTTACTGATTGATGGTGGCATGGGCACCATGATTCAGGATTATAAATTGGAAGAGCAAGACTATCGTGGTGAACGCTTTGCTGATTGGCACAGTGACTTGAAGGGCAACAATGACCTTTTAGTTCTTACACAGTCTAAGCTTATCAAAGATATCCATATGGAGTATTTGGAAGCTGGGGCTGACATCCTCGAAACCAATACCTTTAACGCTACAACCATCGCTATGGCCGACTATGATATGGAAAGCCTTAGTGAAGAGATTAACTTTGCTGCTGCCAAGCTTGCTCGTGAAGCAGCTGATGAATGGACTGCAAAGACCCCAGATAAACCTCGCTTCGTCGCGGGTGTATTAGGTCCAACCAACCGAACTTGTTCTATCTCGCCTGATGTAAACGATCCAGGTTACCGTAATGTTAGCTTTGACGAACTGGTTGAAGCCTATTCTGAATCGACTCGCGCGCTCATTAAGGGCGGTTCAGATTTAATTCTTATTGAAACTATCTTTGATACGTTAAACGCGAAAGCGTGTGCCTTTGCCGTTGAATCTGTTTTTGAAGAGGTGGGTATTGCTCTTCCAGTGATGATTTCCGGTACCATCACTGACGCATCAGGTCGTACCCTTTCAGGACAGACGACAGAAGCATTCTACAACGCCCTTCGTCATGTAAAACCAATCTCATTTGGATTGAACTGTGCATTGGGCCCTGATGAACTTCGTGAGTATGTCGGTGAGATGTCTCGTATCTCAGAGTGCAATGTTTCTGCTCACCCTAATGCGGGTTTGCCTAATGCATTTGGCGAGTATGACCTTTCTCCTGAGGATATGGCTGAACATGTTAAAGAGTGGGCTGAAAGTGGCTTCTTGAACCTAATTGGTGGGTGTTGTGGTACTACTCCAGAGCATATCCGTCAAATGGCTGAGGCCGTTGAAGGTGTAACGCCGCGTCAATTGCCAGACTTACCAGTTTCTTGTCGTCTTTCGGGACTAGAGCCACTGACGATAGCTAAAGAATCTTTGTTCGTGAATGTAGGTGAGCGGACCAATGTTACCGGCTCTGCACGCTTTAAGCGCCTTATCAAAGAAGAGCTCTACGACGAAGCCTTGAGTGTAGCTCGAGAGCAAGTCGAGAATGGTGCTCAAATTATCGATATCAACATGGATGAAGGGATGCTAGACGCCGAGGCGTGTATGGTTAAATTCCTGAATCTATGTGCTTCAGAACCTGAAATCTCGAAAGTACCTGTTATGGTCGATTCTTCTAAGTGGGAAGTTATCGAAGCTGGCCTAAAGTGTATTCAAGGCAAAGGCATCGTTAACTCAATCTCTCTAAAAGAAGGCAAAGAGAAGTTTGTTGAGCAAGCCAAATTAGTTCGTCGTTATGGTGCTGCTGTGATCGTGATGGCGTTTGATGAAGTCGGGCAGGCTGATACTCGAGAGCGTAAAGTCGAAATCTGTACCAATGCCTACAACATTCTTGTTGATGAAGTCGGTTTCCCACCAGAAGATATTATTTTTGACCCGAATATTTTCGCAGTGGCTACTGGTATCGATGAGCATAATAACTATGCGGTTGATTTCATTGAAGCAGTAGGAGACATCAAACGCGATCTCCCGCATGCGATGATCTCTGGCGGTGTGTCGAATGTTTCATTCTCATTCCGTGGTAATAACTACGTCCGTGAGGCTATTCACGCGGTATTCCTATATCACTGTTTTAAAAACGGTATGGATATGGGCATTGTAAACGCTGGTCAGTTGGAAATTTACGATAATGTTCCAGAAGATCTGCGTGATGCTGTTGAAGATGTGGTACTAAACCGTCGTGATGATTCGACTGAAAGATTGCTGGATATGGCGACCGAATACCTAGAGCGTGCTGTTGGTAAGGTTGAAGATAAATCTGCATTAGAGTGGCGAACTTGGCCTGTAGAGAAGCGTTTGGAGCACTCTTTGGTAAAAGGTATCACCGACTTTATTGTTGAAGATACCGAAGAAGCTCGTGTTAATGCCTCTCGTCCTATTGAAGTGATTGAAGGTCCTCTAATGGACGGAATGAACGTTGTTGGTGACCTGTTTGGTGAAGGTAAGATGTTCTTACCACAGGTTGTAAAGTCTGCGCGTGTGATGAAACAGGCGGTTGCCCATTTAGAACCATTCATTAATGCATCCAAAGAAGTGGGCGCAACTAACGGTAAGATTTTGTTAGCGACCGTTAAAGGTGACGTTCACGATATCGGTAAAAATATCGTTGGTGTGGTTTTACAGTGTAATAACTACGAAATTATCGACTTAGGTGTGATGGTTTCTTGCGAGAAGATTCTCAAGGTAGCGAAAGAAGAGAATGTCGACATTATTGGCCTGTCTGGGCTGATTACACCGTCTCTTGATGAAATGGTACATGTTGCTAAAGAAATGGAGAGACAGGGTTTCAAGCTGCCTCTTCTGATTGGCGGTGCAACCACATCTAAAGCTCACACAGCAGTTAAGATTGAGCAGAATTATTCAGAACCTGTTGTATACGTAAATAATGCCTCGCGTGCAGTGGGTGTTTGTACCTCACTACTTTCTGATGAATTGAAACCCGCTTTCGTTGAGAAGCTGGATATCGATTACGATCGCGTTCGAGATCAGCACAATCGTAAGAAGCCTCGTACCAAGCCTGTCACGCTTGAAAGAGCTCGTGCCAATAAAGTTGCTATCGATTGGGATGCGTATACGCCACCGGCACCCGCTAAGCCGGGAGTTCACATCTTCAATGATTTTGATGTGGCAACTTTGCGTCAGTACATCGATTGGACTCCATTCTTTATGACATGGTCATTGGTTGGTAAATACCCTGCAATCCTTGATCATGAAGAAGTGGGTGAAGAGGCAAAACGTTTATTCAAAGATGCTAATGATTTACTGGATCGCGTAGAGAAAGAGAAGCTGCTTGAAGCGCGTGGTATGTGTGCCATGTTCCCAGCGAACAGTGTTGGTGATGATATTGAGGTGTATACCGATGAATCTCGTACCGAAGTTCTAAAAGTTCTACACAATCTTCGTCAACAAACAGAGAAACCAAAAGGCTTTAACTACTGTTTGTCTGATTACATTGCGCCAAAAGAAAGCGGTAAAGCTGACTGGATTGGTGGCTTTGCGGTTACTGGCGGTATTGGTGAGCGAGAGCTTGCTGATGAATATAAAGCTAATGGTGATGATTACAATGCGATTATGATTCAGGCGGTTGCGGACCGTTTGGCTGAAGCGTTTGCAGAATATTTACACAAAGAAGTGAGAAAGGACATTTGGGGTTACTCGCCTGATGAGGATTTGTCTAACGACGATTTGATTCGAGAGAAGTACCAAGGTATTCGTCCAGCTCCAGGTTATCCTGCTTGCCCTGAGCATACAGAGAAAGGCACGTTGTGGGAGCTGATGGATGTTGAAAAGGCAATCGATATGTCATTAACGACAAGCTACGCGATGTGGCCTGGTGCTTCAGTATCTGGTATGTACTTCTCACACCCTGATGCTAGATACTTTGCGATTGCACAGATTCAACAGGATCAAGTAGAAAGCTATGCTGATCGTAAGGGCTGGGATATGTTGGAAGCTGAGAAGTGGTTAGGTCCAAACATTAACTAGTTTGAATCTATGACGAGCTTTGGTTCGTAAAGTAAAAAAGAGAAAGGGTTGCTCAAGAGCAACCCTTTTTGTATCTGGGGTTTGGTTAATTAAAACCAATTAATTAACCATCGCCTTATTCAAATAACTCTTGGTGAAGTTTTTGGATCGCCAACTTAGAAACAGATGCATCTAGCAAGAAGCACAAGTTGTGTGGGCTTGCTCCGTAACAAATCATACGTAGATTGAAATCTTCCAGAGTGCCAAACACCTGCTTTGCATAGCCTTTATTTTCACTCATGTTGTTGCCAATAAGCGCAACAAGGCATAGGTCGTGTTCAATATCTACAGAACACAACTCTTCAAGCTCCAGTCGAGCAGCTTCTGGTAACTCAGGAGCACCACCTGATGTGTCTGTTTGATCGAGAGTCAGTGAGACACTGATCTCTGAAGTCGTGATGAGATCGACTGAGATCTTATGTTTAGCAAGGATCTCGAATACCTTCGCCAAAAAGCCGTAAGCATGGAACATATTAGCGCTACGCAGCGTAACCATGGTTTGGTTGCAGCGAAGGGCGAGGGCTCTGAATAGTGGAGAGCTTTCCACCTGTTGGCGAATCCAAGTTCCACCCAACTCTGGTGCTTTAGAAGAGCCGACAAATACCGGGATTTGGTGGCGTAATGCAGGTACTAGAGTCGATGGATGCAAGATCTTCGCACCAAAGTTTGCCATTTCCGATGCTTCACTAAAGCTGATCTCTGGGATAGGAGAAGCTTTAGGTGCAATACGAGGGTCAGTGGTGTAAATACCCGGAACATCCGTCCAGATTTCTAGACCAATCGCCTTTACAGATTCGGCAATCAATGCTGCTGAGTAATCACTGCCACCGCGGCCTAAAGTCGTGGTGTTGCCTTCGCTATCAGCACCGATAAAACCTTGTGTAACGACAACTTGTTGTTGGCAAAGTGGAATAAGTTTCTCTTGCGCTAGAGCGGCAATATCTTCTAGTTGAGGTTCGGCTTTACCAAAATCATCATTAGTGCGCATCACATCTCTGATATCAAAGCGAACAGCAGGAGTGCCTCGTTCACGGATGATCTGAGCCAAGATGTGTGTCGACATCAACTCGCCACATGCGACAAGGTGATCGGTCAGTTTAGTGCTTGTTTGGAATGATGCAGCCTCGGCAGCGCTCGCAATGTCATCAAGAATGCTGTGAACTTCTTTTTCGATACTGATTGGATCAGCTAGCTGATCGAGAATTGCGTTATGAATGTCAGTCAGTTGCGTCATCAAATCCTGACGACGAGCTTTGTCTTGAACCCCATTCGCGAGTTCAACGAGTAGGTTGGTAACGCCAGAGCATGCACTGCTCACGACCAGTTTCGTATTCGAGTTATTTTCAATAATAGCAGCACAACGGCTCATTGCTTCAAAGTTGGCAACACTTGTTCCACCAAACTTAGCGACATTAAAAGAACCAGCTACATTAGATGCACTCACGATATATCTCCCACGACTTCCTAAAATAAAATTACGGTTGGGTAATCCAACGTCCGATGTTTTTCGAAGAGAGTATTTAGAGCAAAAAGAGAGGAATTATTAGAATAGTAACCTCAGAAGCTCCTCACCATATAGAAATGGCGACAGTTGCCGGGATTCAGCCCGCTCAACCGATAATAAAGGTCCTGCATCCTTTTATTATCTCGGCACTGCTCCCCCTTAATGTTTTGTATTGGAAATGCGGTTCCACAAAACATCTGCCTGGGCAGTGCTCCTCTTCTGCTAGATAGCCATTTCATTGAACGTGTTTGCGGTAACAATGTCAATCCGTAACTGGAGATATTTAAAAAATAATTTTAACAATTATGTGACAGTGGTTTGACCTCAATACTTATGGCTAATTGCTGAGGTAATCAATTTGCTTTAGGGTGGATTGTTCACAACATTAACGTAAGGGATGTACATGTCTAATTTACCACTCACTACTGCTATCGATAGCTTTTATCCACCACACCGAACGTTAATGGGACCTGGTCCTTCAGATATCTCACCTCAAGTGTTACAGGCTTTGAGCCGTCCAACCATAGGTCACTTAGATCCGCTGTTTATTGCGATGATGGACGAGCTTAAACAACTTCTTAAATACGCTTTTCAGACTGAAAACGAATTTACGATTGCCGTTTCTGCACCGGGCAGTGCAGGTATGGAGACCTGTTTTGTTAACTTGATTGAGCCTGGTGAAAAGGTGATTGTTTGTCGTAACGGTGTCTTCGGTGAGCGTATGCGAGAAAACGTGGTGCGTTGTGGTGGCGAAGCCATCCTTGTTGATGACGAATGGGGCAAGCCCGTTTCAGTTGAAAAGGTAGAACAAGCATTGGCAGAAAACCCCGATGCCGTTGCTGTTGCATTTGTGCATGCAGAGACATCAACCGGAGCGTTATCTGATGCTCAAGCTATCTCTGCTGTCGCTCGTCAGTTTGATGCGTTAACGATTGTTGATGCAGTAACGTCTCTAGGTGGTGTGCCATTGCTGGTTGATGAGTGGCAGCTTGATGCGGTTTATTCTGGCAGCCAAAAGTGTCTGTCTTGTGTGCCAGGGCTATCTCCAGTGACTTTCTCTCAGCGTGCGGTTGATAAAATGAAAGCCCGTAAAGCACCAGTGCAAAGCTGGTTTTTGGATCAAAGTTTAGTATTAGGTTACTGGAGTGGAGAAGGTAAGCGTAGCTACCACCATACCGCACCCGTGAACAGCCTTTATGCTCTGCATGAGTCGCTGGTTTTGTTGAAAAATGAAGGCTTAGATAATGCGTGGTCTCGTCATCATGCGATGCACCAAGAGCTTAAAGAAGGCGTAGAAGCTCTAGGGTTAAAGTTTGTGGTTGATGAAGAGAGCCGCCTGCCGCAGCTTAATGCACTTTATTTCCCAGAAGGAATTGATGAGGCTAAGATCAGAACGCAGCTTTTAGAAGAATATAATCTTGAAATCGGTGCTGGGCTTGGCTCTTTGGCTGGTAAGGCATGGCGTATCGGCCTAATGGGTTACGGTGCTCGTAAAGAGAATGTCGCGTTGTGCCTAAAAGCGCTAAAAGATGTTTTGAAGTAGCTGCATGAACTGAAATTAAAAAGAAAAGCGCACGAGAGATCGTGCGCTTTTTTGTATCTACCCCAAGCTCCTACTGCCTACTAAGTGAAGCTTGCGTTGCGAATTCTTAACATTATTCTGCAGACGAAACGTTATCTTCTGCTTGTGACACTTTCTTATACTGAACCTTTGAAAAGTCTCTGTTAGGGAATAAAAAGTTCGCTTCGCTACGAATTTGCTCTGCTTTACTTTCTTCTCCTAGGCCTTGATACGCCAGAATCAGATTGCTGTAGAAAGCCGGTCTTGGTTTGCTCTTAATGATCTCCAGTGACCAATCGATGTAAGGCTGTATAAGGCTCGGGTCGGCTTTGTAGAGGCCGATATTAAGGTAAGTGCTGTATATATCCCAATCGTAGCGATCTTTCCACACCACTGGGTTCGTTACCTGCTTAAGAATGTCCGGATTTTTCGGCTTAGACAGTTCAAACTTAGTCAGTACATAGTTGGTGTGCAGGGCGCTCAACATATAAAAACTGACCAAAATAGGGAGCACTAAGCTCAACACTCTAAATAGGGTCTTGCTGATGATACTGAACGACTGTTGATAATGTCGGGAAGAGCGCTGATCTACCCAGTAAATCAATATAATGAATGTTATCCAGTGAATCGCCGAGTGGTAAAAAGGATACTCAAGTTGAGAGTGCAAAAGGATTGGGATAAATAACGCGAGCAGGGCTAGACGTGTTCCCTTTGCTGAATTTGTTATGCGTGACATCACCAATATTGCAGCAATCAAGATTCCGATGATTGGTACAATCCCCCCTTCAACTCCCCAAAACAGGAACTCATTGTGCGGGTGATCCATTGAAGGAAGACCTGGATGATAGTTCGAGTTGAGTTGATGTTGGCGAGCTGTATATAGCGTGTATTCAGACTCAAATTTCCCGTAACCATAACCTGTAAATGGCTTTTCGATCATCATATCTAAAGCTTGCGGGAACGTATAAGCGCGCGGGCTTTCTAGGTTCGCTTTCTTGCTAGCGAGGCTATCAGTCGCACTTAGGCTGATCACCGAAAAAGCGACGACGACACCGACGAGCACTGATGCGCACCATCCGTAGAAGCGTTTCTTGGTCGAGAACTTGTATAGATAGGGCAGAATGCAGATAAACCCAATGACAGCGGCCAACCATCCGGTACGTGATGCAATGATGATCAGCAAGGGCACGGTTAAGGTTGGAGTTAAATACAGTAGGAATGATTCGCTGATCTTATGGTTATATTTAGCCGGCTGCCTTGCTAAAAGGTAAGCGGACAGCACAAAACCAGTAGCAAGAAAGCTTGCCATTACATTCGGTTGTTGAAATATCCCATATGGTCGGTTTGCAGCAGTGTTGTAGCCAAATAGGTTGCCAGGTTCTAATAAGAAATATTGCACATAGCCAAATAGTGCTTGTATAGCAACAGCAAGTACAATGAACCACAACATACGTTGCTTGTGTTTATTGCTGAACTTAAATTGCTGCAGCACCACAAATAAGGCAAAGCCCGCCCACAATCCAAGCAAGCGTCCTGACGCTCCTTGAGGTGCAGCATTGCTGTATAAAATGGGTAGCGTGAGTATGATGCAGCTAATCAACAAGCCAATTGTTAATTTGGAATACTTGAGTACTCGATTGGTCGCGAGTTGGTAAAAGCCAATTGCTAGCGTGAAGCTTAGCGCTAGCCAAGTGGTAGGGTTAAAGGATAGAGCAAGGCCCGAACCACCAGGATTCGGCATGAAAAAATGCATAGCTAACAAGAATACAACAGCTAAAGAAGCCAGAAATGCTTTGTTGAGTGGTAGCTGAGTGACCTGATTTTCTAGCTGAGTACCGCTAGTGTGTATTGTTGCCATAAATCCCTAACCTTATAAAAACAGAGCTTGTTCCTTCTGAAACAAGCTCTGTTACTTTAACATTTTTCTGTCTGCCCGCAGGGCGCTATTTTACACCTACTTCAAATTTAACATAGGCTTAAGGAAGCGAGCAGTGTGTGAACCTTCGACTAACGCCACATCTTCAGGTGTACCCTCTGCAACAATCTCACCACCACCTTGCCCACCTTCTGGGCCAAGATCTAGGATCCAGTCTGCTGTTTTAACGACATCTAGGTTGTGCTCAATCACGACAACTGTATTACCGTGATCACGCAGTCTATGTAATACCGTCAGTAGCTGCTGGATATCGTGGAAATGAAGGCCTGTTGTTGGCTCATCGAGAATGTATAAGGTTTTTCCCGTGTCTCGTTTAGACAGTTCACGCGCTAATTTAACACGCTGAGCTTCACCACCAGATAAGGTTGTAGCCGCTTGTCCGAGGCGAATGTAGGAAAGGCCAACATCCATCAATGTTTGCAGCTTACGAGCGATAACAGGCACAGGGTTGAAGTATTCTCGAGCATCTTCCACTGTCATCTCTAGAACTTCGTCTATGGTTTTTCCTTTGTATCGAACTTCTAGAGTTTCACGGTTATAACGCTTACCTTTACACACATCACAAGGCACATACACATCGGGTAAGAAGTGCATCTCTACCTTGATTACGCCGTCTCCCTGACAAGCCTCACAACGACCACCACGAACGTTAAAGCTGAATCGACCTGGCTTGTAACCACGAGAACGTGATTCCTGAGTGCCCGCGAATAGTTCACGAATAGGGGTGAAAATCCCTGTGTAGGTCGCAGGGTTTGATCTTGGTGTACGACCGATAGGGCTTTGATCTATGTCGATTACCTTATCAAAATGTTCTAACCCTTTAATCTTTTTGTGCTTTGCTGGAACTGCAGTCGTGGCACCGTTTAATTGAGTGTGGGCGACTTTAAAGAAGGTATCGTTGATAAGCGTTGATTTACCCGAACCTGATACGCCCGTAATACAACTGAACAAGCCAACAGGAATTGTCGCGGTCACATTCTTTAGGTTGTTCCCCGTTGCGCCAACGATCTCGACGACCTTTTTCTTGTCGATAGGCGTTCTCTTTTCAGGCACTGCAATTTCTTTAGCACCGCTCAGGTATTGGCCTGTCAAAGAGTTCGGGTTTTCGATGATGTCTTGCATGGTACCTTCTGCCACCACGTGACCACCGTGCACCCCTGCTCCTGGACCGATATCGATAACATGGTCAGCACAACGAATTGCATCTTCGTCATGTTCCACAACAAGTACCGTATTACCTAAGTCTCTCAGGTGAATTAAGGTTTGCAATAGACGTTCATTATCGCGCTGGTGGAGACCAATTGATGGCTCATCAAGTACATACATAACGCCAACTAAACCGGCACCGATTTGGCTCGCCAAACGAATACGTTGCGCCTCACCACCAGACAGCGTTTCAGCACTGCGTGATAGGTTAAGGTAGTTCAAACCAACGTTGACTAAGAAATGCAGACGATCATTGATCTCTTTCATCACTTTATCTGCGATCTGCCCACGTTGACCGTCTAGCTTCAATTCTTGGAAAAATTGTAGTGCGTCAGCAATGCTAAGTTCAACGATTTCCGGAAGTGTTGTATCACCAATGAAAACATTGCGAGCTTCTAGTCTCAGGCGAGTGCCATCACAGCTAGAACACGACTTGGTTGAGATGTATTTGGCAAGGTCTTCACGCACCGCGCTAGATTCAGTATCACGGTAACGGCGCTCTAAGGTATTTAAAATGCCCTCGAATGGATGACGCTTAACTCGAATATCACCTCGGTCATTGATGTACTTGAATTCCACTTCAGTTCGACCTGATCCTTTTAGAATGATCTCTTGAGTCTTTTTCGGTAGAGAATTAAATGGCGCATACAGATCAAAACCATAATGTTCTGACAGCGACGTTAGCATCTGGAAATAGTAGTAGTTCTTTTGATCCCAACCTTTTATCGCACCTTCAGCAATGCTTAGGTTCTCATCTAAAATCACTCGGCTTGGATCAAAATACTGTTGAACACCAAGACCATCACACGTACCACATGCTCCTGCCGGGTTATTAAATGAGAACAGGCGAGGCTCAAGCTCTTGCATGCTGTAACCACATTTAGGACAAGCGAAGTTAGCAGAGAATACGATCTCTTCTTGATCCGTTTCGTCCATCCAGCCGACGACAGCGATACCGCCAGAGAGCTCTAATGTGGTCTCGAATGACTCGGCTAAACGCTGTTGAAGATCAGGACGAACCTTGAATCTGTCTACCACAACTTCAATGGTGTGCTTCTTATGAAGTTCAAGTGCTGGTGGATCGGATAGATCACAGGTTTCACCATCAATTCGGGCTCGGATAAAGCCTTGCGCAGCTAAGTTTTCCAGTGTTTTAACATGCTCACCTTTGCGCTCTTTGACAATCGGTGCCATCAACATCATCTTTGAGCCTTCAGGCAGTTCTAAGACCTTATCGACCATTTGACTGATGGTTTGTGCTGCTAGAGGGATGTTGTGGTCTGGACAGCGAGGTTCGCCTACTCGCGCATACAATAATCTGAGGTAATCATAGACTTCGGTAATGGTACCGACGGTTGAGCGAGGGTTATGTGAAGTCGATTTTTGTTCTATTGAGATAGCTGGAGACAGACCTTCAATATGGTCGACATCAGGCTTTTCCATAAGAGATAGAAATTGACGAGCGTAAGCAGACAGAGATTCAACATAACGACGCTGACCTTCTGCGTAGAGTGTGTCAAACGCAAGTGACGACTTTCCTGAACCCGATAATCCGGTGATGACAGTCAGTTTGTCACGTGGAATGGTTAGGTTGACGTCTTTGAGGTTATGCGTACGAGCGCCTCTAATTTCTATTTTATCCATCTCAATAGACCATGTAATTTTAAGTGGCTAAAGTATTACATAGAGTGAGATTTGTGCAAAGTTTTACTGGATAAAAAAACAGTAAACAAAAAGGGCGACTCAAAGAGTCGCCCTTTCTAAAATCAGTAACGTTAGTGATTAACCAGTCGTTATGCTTCTTTCTTGGTCGAGTGTTTACCTAGCTCGATTTGCTGCTGGTCTTTCTTGTATAGGTTTTCGAAGCAGTAGTTTGTTGCTTCGATATAGCCTTCAACACTACCACAGTCAAAACGTTGGCCTTTAAATTTGTAAGCCAATACACAGCCTGCTTTTGCCTGTTTTAGCAATGCATCAGTGATCTGGATTTCGCCGCCTTTACCTGGTTCTGTCTGCTCGATTAATTCAAAGATATCTGGAGTCAGAATATAACGACCAATGATCGCTAGGTTGCTTGGTGCTGTACCTTGCTCTGGCTTCTCTACCATGTCATCAACTCGGAAAAGGTCATCTTTGATCATTTCGCCAGAGATAACACCGTACTTGTGAGTCTCTTCTTCTGGAACTTCTTGTACAGCAACAATAGAACAGCGGAACTGTTTGTATAGCGCAACCATCTGAGCTAGCACGCCTTGTTGCTCGTTCACACAAAGGTCATCAGCAAGTACTACTGCGAACGGTTCATCGCCTACAAGTTCGCGACCCGTTAAAATAGCATGGCCAAGGCCTTTCATCTCACGTTGACGAATGTAGGTGAAGTTTGCCGCTTCAATCGTTTCACGGATATTAACCAATAGGTCTTCTTTATTGGTGCCGCTAATCTGGTGCTCAAGCTCGTAGTTTTTATCAAAGTGATCCATGATCGAGTGCTTACCACGTCCAGTAACGATGCACATTCCATCCATACCAGCTTCGATAGCTTCCTCTACACCGTATTCAATCAGAGGCTTGTTTACTACAGGCATCATTTCTTTAGGCATTGACTTGGTTGCAGGTAAAAAACGTGTACCGTAGCCAGCTGCCGGGAAAAGGCACTTTTTGATCATGATAAGACCCTTTATCTATAATAATTATTGATTCAACCTGAGTGGTTGATATTTCTGAGGGCAACTCTAGCATAAGTTATGTCGAAAATTCAGCAACAATAGCCATGGTTTACTAGAGCTTCCCTCAAAATTATCGTCAGACTAAGAGGTGGGTCGATTATGCAAGCAGGTTCTGGTTTGCCCATGCTATCGCTTGAACTCTATTTTTTACCGCAAGCTTACGGAATATTTGATAGAGGTGAGATTTAACCGTGAACTCACTAATAAACAAGTCATCGGCGATTTGTGTGTTTGAAGACCCGGATTGAAGACAGCGAATCACCTGGATCTCACGAATGGTTAAATCAACATTGGTTGGTGTGGTGTTGGTATTGACCATATTGCGATAATAAAACAACAGTTGATTGGTTACCTTCCTTGGCAGCCAGTTATCGCCATCAATGACTTCTTGAAGACCACGAGCAATCTTGTCCTTTTGTTCAGTGTTGTAAAAGAGTCCTTTTAGTACCCCATAGGTAAGAAGCTCTGAGGTTGGAAGTTGCTGGGGGACATTGAATAAAATGATTTCGTGATTTTTCCACATAACAGTCAGGTTAGGACAAATAATCAGTAGTTGTGGTACCTCTCTGTAATCGACGAGCAAGATCCGGTTACTCTGCTTTCTATCAACTAGCATTAATTCGTCGGGTGTCATTTTGTAGAGAACAATAGATAAATGCTTTTCTATCTCTTTTACATGTAGATAGGTATCGTTTGGGTCGATGCACAGAAAGTGTAAAGTGCGAGCGTATCTTGATTTTCTCATTGAAACGTCCTGTTTGAGTGGGATTAGATTCCACGTTGTCATGCAGGCTTTAGCTTCTCTAGCGCCTTGATAGTGACTTGCGTTGAATATCAATTATCAAAGTAAATGAGTGGTTTGTAAGTGGAGAAAAAAGCAACATCGCTCTGAATATCATGATTTGTTACGTTTTTATTCTTTGTAGTGAGGAGAGAATAGGAATGCGATTTATCACTGCAGAAAAGCATGCTATTCTTGTGCGCTAAAATTTTCTGAGACTATGAATTTAGACGGAGCAAATCATGGCTAGCCGTGGAGTTAACAAAGTTATATTAGTGGGTAACCTAGGTAATGACCCTGAAATTCGTTACATGCCAAATGGCGGCGCAGTAGCGAACATTACCATTGCAACGTCAGAGTCATGGCGTGATAAAGCAACTGGCGAGCAGCGTGAAAAAACAGAATGGCACCGTGTTGCTCTGTTTGGCAAGCTTGCGGAAGTTGCTGGTGAGTACCTACGTAAAGGTTCTCAAGTTTACATTGAAGGTCAACTTCAAACTCGTAAATGGCAAGATCAAAGCGGTCAAGATCGCTACACAACTGAAGTGGTTGTTCAAGGCTTCAATGGTGTAATGCAAATGCTTGGCGGCCGTGCTCAAGGTGGTGCTCCTGCTCAAGGTGGCATGGGTAACAACCAACAGCAAGGTGGTTGGGGTCAGCCACAGCAGCCACAACAACAGCAACAACAATACAGTGCTCCCGCTCAACAGCAGCCAAAAGCACCTCAACAAGCTCCTCAGCAGGCTCAACCTCAATATAATGAGCCGCCAATGGATTTTGATGATGACATCCCATTTTAATCCCTGTTTTTAATATATTATAAAGACAGTATTAAATTGGAAAAAGCCGCGTTCATCGCGGCTTTTTGTTACCTACAATTCTTAACGCTTTATTTACAACGTCAATTTATAGTATAAGTAGCAATACGGTATAATGTGAGTTGAAAAGGATTTCGTTATTCATGAGATATACCCCGACACTAAAATTGAGCACTCGATTGGTCGCATTTGTCACCGTGATAGTGATCAGCGCGATGTTCATTCTTTTTATTGGTGGCACACTTTCCTTTAAGCGTATTGGACAGGAATATTTAGACCATTATTTGGTTGGCATTGTCGACGTTGTAGATAAAGAGATGGAAGACCCTGACGCCGCGTATTCAATGCAGCGTTGGATGCCTAAGATGTTGCAGGCGAGCAATATTGTTGAGATGAAACTCTCGAACAAGACCGGCATCGTTTATCGTTTCAAAGATACCTCCCCACAAATTGATCCCAATCGTCTTTATGAGAAAAGCTTCATTTTAGAGCGTAATGAAGGCTACCGAATCGAATTTAAAGCACTTCCTCCTTATATTGGCTACAACTACTCAATGGAAGCGATGTGGTCAATTACTTTGGCTGTCGCATTGGTTCTGTTCTGTCTTGCTCGCGGTGTTCGTTGGTTGAAAGAACAACTCATGGGTTCTGAAATCTTGGAAGAGCGAGGAAGAATGATCTTGGCCGGTCAGGTTGAAGCTCATGCAAAGGGAGATGAGCGAGAGTGGCCTTATACCGCAAGCGAAGCCTTAGATGTATTGATTGAAGAGCTACAAGATGCTCGTCAAGAACGAAGTCGCTTTGATACCTTTATTCGTACCCATACTTTCCTAGATAAACTCACGGGAACGGCAAACCGAGTTTTATTCGATAATAAGCTGGAATCGGCACTGCATGAAAGTGGTGCTCGAGGCGGTGTGTTACTGATACGTATCGACGAATGGGAGCAAGTTAGTGATGCTAACGATAAGCAAACCACAGACGGCTTTATTATTGAAGTCGGTGAAGTACTGTCGAATATCGTTCAACGCTATCCCGATGTCATTTTTTCTCGCTATTACGAAGCGGACTTTGCTGTATTTATCCCTCATCAGGGCGCAAAAGATATTGCGACCTTGGCTGCTCAGTGTTTAAGGCAGTTAGATAAGCTAACTCCGCCAGAGCCTTTGGAACCTGATAACTGGTGTCATATTGGTGTGACCATGTATACCGAAGGTGAGCGTCATAGCCAGATCATGGATGAAACGGAAACAGCATTAAAGAGTGCCCAGCTGGAGCGTATAAATAACTGGAGCCGTTACCCGAAACAGAATAAGAATGAGTTGGATAGAGGCAGTGTTCGTTGGAGAACATTACTTGATAAAGCTCTGCTTCCTGAAAATTTAGTAATCTTTGCTCAGCGGTGTTATCTTATGCCGGAATCTGGTCAAGCTAATGAATTACATAGAGAAATATTTACTAGAATTCAGGACCCTGACAAGGGTTTATTGAAATCGTCTCGATTTATGCCTGCAGTAGAGCAAGTGGGTTATCAAGCTCAAATGGATCAATCTGTTTTGAAGGTTTTGTTGCGTTCGCTTAAAGAATCAACTCAATCTATCAATTATTCAGTGAATCTGAATGTTACCCCATTTGCTAATAAACAGCATTTTAAGTGGTTTAGGAGTGAGTTGTTACAACTCTCTGCTCAGCACCGCTCTCAGCTTGCTTTTGAGTTTCCGGAAGGACACTTGATTGCTCATCTTGATTATATGAGACCGGTGGCAAAGATGTTGCGAGGTTTAGGGTGTAAAGTTGTGGTTGGCCAAGCTGGGCGAACCATTGTTAGCACTCACTATATAAAGGATTTGAAGGTTAGTTATATTAAGCTTCATCGAAGCCTAATAAAGAAAATCGATCAAAGGCATGAGAACCAACTGTTTGTTCGAAGCTTAATTGGGGCGTGTGGTGATTCTCCAACTCAAGTTATTGCCGTTGGAGTCGAGACAAAACAAGAAAAGAATACTTTGATAGAGTTAGGCATTAACGGCTATCAAGGGAGATATTTCGACGAAGAACAACAAATTATCCCTTTGCCTAATCAAGCAGAAAAAGCCGCGAAAGCGGAATCTGTTGTCAAAGTTGGACGAAGAAATCGATGGCGTAAGAGTAGTAGTTAAGAATGAATTTTAAAGCGATTTTAGACAAAATAAAGCCAACGAATAATAAAGGTAGCTCGCAAGTTGTCTTGCTGGGCAATGACGCCATTTATATTTCATCGACAGAACAAGATCCTCAAGTAGCCAGCATTCCCGTGGTTAATGGGGACTGGGAGAGTGCGCTAAAAAAATCGCTTAGCAGTGAGGCGTTTACCAGTAATAGCGTCCAACTGATTGTCTGTGCTAACTACTACCAAACCTACCAAATTGATAAACCGGACATTCCAGAGAGTGAATGGTCGGTAGCACTGCCTTTTTTACTCAAAGATCTTGTTTCAGAAAGAGTCACGGAAATTACTGCGAGTGCGGTCGCGTTACCAACGTCGAACAAGCTGCAAGTATATGTCCTGCCTAAAAAGCTGTTGGACAAGCTTTTGAATATCACTAATTCGGCTCAGGTTGAATTAATAGGTGTTGCTCCTGAAGATGAAATCTGGGGTTACAGTGCAGGCGAACTGTCTAATTTCATTCTTTTACAACGTAGCGTCAATTCACACTTTAAATTGGGTGCGTTTGTCGAAAATACCGTTTGTTTTCAAAGAACCATCCGCAGTGTTGTGCCACCTTTAACGGGTGTTGCGTCAAGTGCTCTGCAGTTAGATGGCCTCGCTTTAGAGCTTCAACGCTCGATTGATTACCTTTCTTCTCAAATTAAAGGCACCCAGCTTCACCAGCTTAAAATCTGTTGTGACGAAGAAGATGAAGCAGAGTTACAAAGTGCCTTAAACAGTACATTGAGCTCGACAGTTTCACTGTTGGTTGAAGGTGAGCGTGATAATTCAGAGAGTTTGTTGCTTAAACTTGCAGCTGAAAAAGAGACGTTTAAGGTCAATCTTTACCCTGAACACCTTAAGCCTAAAAAAGAATATTTTACGCTGACCAATGTTGTTGCGAGCTGGGGAGTAGTTTGTGTTTTGATGCTTGGTGGTTACTTCGCAATGCAGTATCAAGTTTCTAATCTAGATAAAGAGCTAACAGCCCTGCAACAAGACTCGAATCAACTTAACAAGCAAGTTAACCAATTGAATAGTAAGTTAACTCAGCATAAACCGTCTCCAGAGAAAGTCGCGGCGGTTGCGCGTCTCAAACGTGAGACTGAGGCTAAAAAAGAGGCTTTGAAGGCTGTTGGACAATACGACGAATCCCAACAAGTCGGGTATTCTGGCGTCATGAATTCCTTAGCTAAATTAGGCCGAAATGACATTTCTCTTTCGCACATCTACATGACCCACGATACTTTAGATCTTCGTGGCTTGGCTCGTAACGCAAATGTCGTTCCGAACTGGATTGGTCAGTTTAAAAGTGAGCTTAATTTAGTCGGACGCACTTTTGAAAAACTAAAAATTGGCCGTAATGATCAGGATGTGGTGACGTTTGAGCTAAGTACTCGTCGGGAGAGTAAATAATGCAGCAGTGGAACCAGCTGAGCGATAAGTTTCTTGCATTAAGTCAAAGAGAAAAATGGCTACTTTTTGTGTGTGGTTTTGTTGGCCTATCGATGTTGTTGTTCACCTTATTGGTTGAGCCTGCGTATCTCGATCTACAAGCTAAAAATGCCAAGGCGAGCAGCCTGACTCAATCGAATCAAAGGCAGCAAGGTGAGTTACTTGTTCTGCAAGCTCAGTTAAACAAAGACCCAGACAAAGAAATTAATCGAGAGTACAAAAAGCTGCTGGTGGAGAGCCAAGATCTCTCTCTTCAGCTTTCTCAGATTGTTGATGGATTAATCACACCTTCTCAAATGTCGCAGTTACTGGAGAGCGTTCTTAACGCCGGTAATGGACTAAAGCTTGAATCGCTAGAGTCATTAAAACCAGAAGCGATTTCGAACAATAAAGAGACCAGCGAATATTCAGGCTACTTTCTTCACCCTGTAAGAATGGAGCTAACCGGCAGTTACTTTGATATCTCAGCTTACCTTCAAGCACTTGAGTCTCTACCTGTGAGTTACTACTGGCGCACATTTGAATACTCAGTAGAAGAATATCCTAAAGCTCGACTGGTGTTCGAGGTTTACACATTAGGTACTAGACAGGAGTTTATCGGTGGTTAGAACTCTTTTGTTGTCCTTGCTATTTAGTAGCTCTTTTGTGTGGGCTGAGCAAGATCCCACGGCGCCATTAGGCTGGCTTTCACCTCAACAGAAAACGGCGCCTGCTAAGAAAGCACCAACTCGTTATCGCTTGCCTTCTTTAGAAAGCATCGTGTGTAAGGGAGATACGCCTTGCTATGCGATTATGAATGGTCAGATTCTCGGACAAGGGGAAACGATCAGAGGGTACCGAGTTAAGAACATAGATCCAGAATACGTCACTCTGCAGAGAAGCTCTAAGCAGTGGAAATTAGAGATGTTCTCTTTAGATGTTAAGAATAATTAAGGTTAGAGTGAAGACATGCGTAAACTTGTAGTAGCAATCCTAGTGTCATCTTTAGTCGGCTGTTCGATGGGGCATAGAGATCCTGTTGAGATTAAAGAGTCTTTAAACGAATCAATTAATGAAGCCAATAGCAGAGCGCTTCATGAGCTGCCTTCGTCGGTTCAAGATGACCTTATGCCTCAGCTTAATTCTGACTCGATGTCTCCGGGGATGGAAACGGTTAAGCGTTTTCGTATTCAGGCAAAAGGCGTTGAAGCGAGAACTTTTTTTGCCAGCTTAGTGAAAGGTACGGAATATAGTGCGGCTATTCACCCAAGTGTGTCTGGAAACCTTACGCTTAATCTAACGGACGTGACGTTAGATGAGGTACTGGCTGTTGCTCAAGATATGTATGGCTACGATATTGAAAAGCGTGGCAAAGTGATTCAAGTTTATCCTGCCGGTCTTCGCACCGTAACGATCCCTGTCGATTACTTACAAGTTAAGCGTTCTGGTCGCTCACTAACGACGATCACCACCGGCACGATCTCTAACTCAGATTCGAATTCATCGAGCTCTTCAAACTCGAACTCAAACTCGTCAAATTCATCTAACTCTTCTAATTCATCAAACTCGACATCGAATGGTGGTACAGAGATTGAAACGACCTCTGAAAGTGATTTTTGGCCACAGCTTGAAGCGGCGGTTGCTCACTTAATTGGCTCGGGCGATGGGCAAAGCGTTGTCGTGACCCCGCAAGCGAGTGTGATTACAGTGCGTGCTTACCCTGACGAAATTCGTGAGGTTCGAGAGTTCTTAGGTATTTCTCAAAAACGCCTGCAGCGTCAAGTTATCCTAGAAGCCAAAATCATGGAAGTAACCTTGAGTGATGGTTACCAACAAGGTATTAGCTGGTCTAATTTATCTAAGTCGATTGGCAGCGGCGGTGTGGTAATTGATCGACCTGGTGGAACTTTGCCTCCATTAGATGCGATCAGCTCTTTGTTAGGCGGGCAAACCAACGTAACGATCTCAGATGGCAGTTTTGAAGCGGTATTGAGCTTTATGGATACTCAAGGTGACCTGAACGTTCTATCAAGCCCACGAGTCACAGCTGCAAACAACCAGAAAGCGGTTATCAAAGTGGGTACTGACGAATACTACGTGACGGATTTATCTAGCGCGGTAGGCAGTGGTGACAACGCGAACGTCGCACCTGAGGTTGAGTTAACTCCGTTCTTTTCGGGTATCTCCTTAGATGTGACCCCTCAGATAGATGATAAAGGTAGCGTATTCTTACATGTTCACCCAGCCGTTATTGAGGTCGAGGAAGAAGTGAAAGAGCTCAACCTTGGTTCTACAACGGGTGTGGTGCAGCTTCCTTTGGCGAAAAGCTCTATTCGTGAGTCTGACTCAGTGATTCGAGCTCGAGATGGCGATGTGGTTGTTATTGGTGGTTTGATGAAATCCAACACCAGTGATGTGACCTCTAAAGTTCCATTCCTCGGTGATATTCCAGCCTTAGGTCATTTGTTCCGTAATACCAATCAGTTAACGCAAAAAACTGAGCTCGTGATCTTGCTTAAGCCAACGATCGTGGGTGTGAATACTTGGCAAAATGAGTTGGAGCGTTCACGTGATCTTCTTCAGCAGTGGTTCCCTGATGAAGAGTAATTGCTTACTTTCTCAATATAGAGTGGCAGTGTCTCACTAAGCTAGGTCGTCGTATGTATCAAGCTCACTTTGGTTTTGAACAACTGCCATTTACCTTAACGCCGAATACCGATTTCTTCTATGGTTTAGCGCCTCATTTCGAAGCGATTCAGACGGTAATCTCGGCGTTGGAAATGGGCGAGGGCGTGATTAAGGTGACCGGAGAGGTAGGCACTGGAAAAACCATGGTTTGCCGGATGTTGGTCAATCACCTACATGACTGTACAGCTCTGATCTACTTACCAAACCCTGTGTTATCAGGGGCAGACTTGCGCCAGGCGGTTGCAACAGAGCTTGGTTTAGCTGTCGATAATGAAGCAACCTTGGTTGATAACATTCAGCATAAGCTCATTGAATTGCACAATTCTGGTTTAAGAGTGGTGGCTATTCTTGATGAAGCTCAGGCTCTATCGGATGAAGCGCTCGAAACATTAAGGTTGTTTGGTAACCTTGAAACGGAAGATAAAAAACTGCTGCAGATTGTCTTATTAGGTCAGCCAGAATTGGATGCTCGATTAGAGGCGTACCACCTAAGGCAGTTTCGCCAAAGAATCACATTTAGTTCGACACTGAGACCGCTGAATCTCGATGAAACGGTGGCTTATATTGATAATCGAATCGCTAAATCTGGTGGCAGTCCTGAGTTATTCAGCTTGAATCAAAAAAAGGCGATCTGTCGTTCGTCGTTAGGTATCCCTAGATTGATAAACCAACTTTGCCATAAGGCTCTATTGCTTTCGTTCAGTGAAGATAAGAAAAGTATCGACAACCAACATCTTTTTTCAGCTATGCATGAAACGTACGATGTGTGTAAGCCTAAATTTAAAACGCCAATACTGTGGGGTTGGAATTAATTATGAGCGTCATTAACAACGCCTTGTCTGAATTGGCAAAGAAAAAATCAGCGACTTCGATTGAAGCGGCATTCGTACCTAAAGTAAAAACGCGTTCCCCCCTAGTTTGGGTTGTTGCGGGTTTTACTTTGAGTTTAGCGATGGGCGGCTGGGCGATATCGCAAGGCCCTGTGATTGATCAGTCTATTGTTGAGCAGTCAATCTCAACTCGAGATTTACAGGTTCAAGTCTCTGTCGTTGATGATTCAAATGGCATTCAGGAAGTTGCTCAACCTATCTCATCGCCAACTAAGAAATTGGTGACACTAGACTCTGCGATCCTTTCAACAGAAAACACTGCGATGGCAAAAAGCGCTCAATCTAAGCCTAGTATTTCCGAATCAGTTGTTATGTCTGCCCCAAAAGCGACAAAACAACAAACACCGGCTAAACCTCTAAGCACGCCTAAAACGATTAGGACTGACATCCTCCAACCAGTTTACGTTGCTAGTGTGGCCAAAAAAGATCCTGCGTCTATCTCTAATGAGCCTATAACCTCTGGTGGTTCAGAAAATAGCGGAATGTTGATCGAGCAGGTTGAGTTAACTCCGGAACAGCTATCTGTGAATGCACAAGGTCGAGCTCAGAAAGCGCTTGATGCGAACGATCTTACTGGTGCGTTGAAAGGTTATACCGAGGCGCTGCGTTATACCCCAAGAAATGAAGATGTCCGTCAGAAACTTGCGATTCTCTATTTTGGTAAAGGCGATACTCGCAAAGCCTATGAGCTTTATCAGTCTGGTATCAAGCTCAACATCAACAGTGAAAAACTGCGTTTAGGGTTATCAAAACTGCTGGTAAAAGCGAATCAATCAGAAGCGGCTTTAAGTCCGTTAATACATTTACCACCGAACCCTACCCAAAATTATTTGGCGATGCGTGCGGCCTTGAGTCAAAAGAGTCAGCAAGAAGAAGTGGCATTGGAAAGTTACCAAAAGTTGGTTGAGGTCGATTCAGATAATGCTCGCTGGTGGTTAGGCTTAGCGATTCAGCAAGAACGTCAACTCGATTTCACAGCTGCTAAAGCGTCATACCAAGGTGCGTTAACCAGAGTCGGTATCTCATCTCAATCACAAAGCTTTGTGCGTGACCGGTTAAAAATACTCAATGCTTTAGAGGAGAGCGGCGATGCAAATTAGATTAAGAAAAAGACTTGGTGATTTGCTTGTCGAAGAAGGCATTATCACTGAGGCTCAAGTTGAACAAGCACTGGCCGCTCAGAAAAGTACCGGCCGTAAGCTGGGTGACGCTCTAATTGAGCTTGGCTTCTTGTCAGAACAACAAATGCTGAGCTTTTTGTCGCAGCAGTTAGCGATTCCTCTTATTGATTTAAGCCGAGCTGTTGTCGATGTTGAAGCGGTACAGCTTTTGCCCGAAGTACATGCTCGTCGCCTTCGTGCATTGGTTATTGGACGCCAAGGTGACACTTTGCGTGTTGCAATGAGCGACCCAGCCGATCTGTTTGCCCAAGAGTCTTTGCTTGGTCAGCTCGGCGATTACGCGCTGGAATTCGTTGTTGCTCAAGAAAGGCAATTGGTTGATGGCTTCGATCGCTATTATCGAAGAACCAAAGAGATTGCCTCGTTTGCTGAGCAACTTCACGCTGAACACCAAGTTAATGATGCCTTTGATTTCGATATCGCTGAAGAAGACAGTGATGAAGTTACCGTCGTTAAGCTGATCAACTCGCTATTTGAAGATGCTATTCAGGTTGGCGCTTCGGATATTCATATCGAGCCAGATTCAAACGTATTGCGTCTTCGTCAGCGTATTGATGGTGTGCTGCATGAAACATTGCTGAATGAGGTGAATATTGCTTCGGCACTTGTACTGCGCTTGAAGCTGATGGCAAACCTCGATATTTCAGAGAAACGTCTTCCTCAAGATGGTCGCTTTAATATCCGAGCTAAAGGTCAGTCGGTTGATATTCGTATGTCGACCATGCCAGTACAGCACGGTGAATCAGTGGTTATGCGTCTTCTTAACCAGTCAGCAGGCCTACGTAAACTAGAAGAGTCGGGCATACCGAGTGATCTGTTGGTTCGTCTGCGTCAACAATTGCGCCGTCCACATGGCATGATTTTGGTTACCGGACCAACCGGCTCAGGTAAAACAACAACCTTATACGGCGCGTTAAGTGAATTAAACGAACCGGGTAAAAAGATCATTACTGCGGAAGACCCGGTGGAATACCGCCTACCTCGTGTGAATCAAGTTCAGGTAAACCCTAAGATCAATCTCGATTTCTCTACTATCTTGAGAACCTTTCTACGTCAGGATCCCGATATTATTCTTATCGGTGAGATGCGTGACCACGAAACCGTTGAGATAGGCTTGAGAGCTGCACTGACCGGCCACTTAGTATTAAGTACGTTACATACCAATGATGCGGTAGACAGCGCGTTGCGTATGATGGATATGGGTGCTCCGGGTTACTTGGTCGCGAGCGCTGTTCGAGCAGTAGTCGCACAGCGATTAGTTCGTAAAGTGTGTACAGATTGTAAGGTTGAGGATGAGTTAGATGAACCTCGCAAGCAATGGCTGAGCGTCCGTTTCCCTAACCAAGTAGGTGTGCCGTTTATGAAAGGCCGTGGTTGCCAGAACTGTAACTTAACCGGTTACCGCGGGCGAATTGGTGTATTTGAAATGTTGGAGCTAGAGCAAAACATGATGGATGCACTGAGAGCTAATGATGCGGTAGGTTTTGCTCAAAAGGCGAGACAGTCTGAAAACTATAAACCGTTATTGGCTTCTGCGATGGAATTGGCTCTGCAAGGTGTCGTGAGTCTTGATGAGATAATGCATCTTGGCGAAGGTGATGCGTCCGGTGCCACTGACCCAATTTATCTGTAGGGGTAGAATGATATGCCAACGTATCGTTATGTAGGTCGCAGCTCTGATGGTAGTCAAGTAAGTGGGCAATTAGACGCGAATAACGAAGATCTTGCTGCTGAAAGCTTGATGAGTAAAGGGATCATTCCAACCTCTATCAAACTGGGCAAAAGTGGTGGTTCAGTCTTAGATATGGATGTATCGAGTCTGTTCTTTCCGAGTGTACCGTTAGAGGTGTTGGTTCTGTTTTGTCGACAGTTATACAGCCTAACCAAAGCGGGTGTACCACTATTAAGATCGATGAAAGGCCTCACTCAAAACTGCGAAAATAAGCAGCTGAAAGCCGCCTTGGAAGAGGTGGTTGCTGAGCTAACTAATGGTCGCGGCTTAGCGGCGTCAATGCAGATGCACCCAAAGGTATTCAGTCCGTTGTTTGTCTCGATGATTGGCGTTGGTGAAAACACAGGCCGTCTAGATCAGGCTTTACTGCAATTAGCTGGATATTACGAACAAGAAGTTGAGACTCGCAAACGAATTAAGACTGCGATGCGTTACCCAACATTCGTGATCAGTTTTATCTTGATTGCAATGTTCATTCTTAACATCAAGGTTATTCCACAGTTCTCAAGCATGTTTGCGCGCTTTGGTGTCGACTTGCCGCTGCCTACTCGTATCTTGATTGGTATGTCTGAGTTCTTTGTGAATTACTGGGGCTTAATGCTTGGAGTGATCTTTGGTCTTATCTTCGCTTTTAAAGCTTGGGTGAAGACAGACAAAGGCTTGGAAAAGTGGGATCGATTACGCTTAAAAATGCCGGTCATTGGCGGGGTAGTGAATCGAGCACTGTTGTCACGCTTCTCGCGTACTTTTGCTTTGATGCTTAAAGCGGGTGTTCCACTGAACCAGTCGCTAGCGCTTTCGGCGGAAGCTTTAGATAACCGTTTTCTAGAGTTGCGAGTTCAAGCCATGAAATCGGCCATTGAAGCCGGTAGCACGGTTTCGTCGACCGCGATTAACAGCGAAATTTTCACACCGCTCGTGATACAAATGATCTCCGTCGGTGAAGAGACGGGTCGTATTGATGAGCTATTACTTGAAGTGGCTGATTTTTATGACCGCGAAGTCGATTACGATCTGAAAACCTTAACCGCCAGAATTGAACCCATTTTGTTAACCATCGTTGCAGGCATGGTGCTGATTTTGGCGCTAGGTATCTTCTTGCCGATGTGGGGAATGTTGGATGCGATCAAAGGCTAGGGAATGCTAAATAACCTACAACGCTCACGTTTTGTTATTTGGACAGTGGTTATTCTTTTTCTTATTGTCGGTGTGCTTTCGGCATTCAAAACGGTAGAAGAAGAAGCGACTAACACGGCATTTATCGTCGCGAGCAAGCGGATTTTAGAGCAAGCCAATTTGTTCAAACAGCAGTATTTGTTATCGGGTGCTGGGCAAGAAGAAGGCTCGGAACCCCCAAAGATCTACAGCAGAACTGGGTGGGTAATGCCTATCCAAGGTACGGAGCGAGACTGTAATTATTGGCTGGATCAATTATATCCTCAAGGGAGCATTTTAGGGCTAAGCTCTCCAAGAGTTGAAGATAAAAGTGACAACAGACACTTTCACTGTAGTTATCATTATACTGATAAATATCAGGTAGATATATTACTTGAAAGAGAAAGGTTTAGTGTGAAAGCCAATATTTTGGCTTTGTGAAAATATTGACAGTTTTTTTATGGTTTTATACGAGCGCGAATGTATAATGCGCGTTAATAATTAGATGAGTAGGTAGAAAATGCTTAAGAATCAAAAGGGTTTCTCCCTTGTCGAATTAGTGATAGTGATTGTAGTCGTTGGTTTATTGGCGGTTGCAGCCCTACCTCGCTTCTTAGATGTGACAGATGAAGCTAAGAAATCAAGCATTGAAGGCGTTGCTGGTGGCTTTGCAACGGCTGTTTTGTCAGCAAGAGCACAATGGGAAGCGGAAGCAAGGCCGTCAGAGAAGATAGGTGTTGAAACATACAATACTGTAAACTATGATGGTGTTGATTTTTGGTTAACAAGATCAAAAAACAGTAACAACGTCGAGACCGACTTTCGTGATGGCTATCCGTGGACTCTGAACAATAATTCGAGCACTGCTCCACAAGATATTTCAGATGAAACATGTTCTGAGTTGATGGAAAACTTGCTGCAAAATCCACCTAAAGTAGGTGCGGTTTCAGATGTCGCTAATGACTCAAATTACAAATATTCAGCGCAAGCGAATTCAGGTGATGCAACCTGTACTTACGTTCAATTAGAAGGTAGTACAGAACATGAATTTGTTTACGAAATTAAAACTGGTCGTGTGACCGTAACTTTGCAGTAAGTCTGCGTAAAATTAAACATAGAGAGAGCTTAACTATGAAAAGACAAGGCGGTTTCACCCTAATCGAACTAGTGGTTGTAATTGTTATTCTAGGTATTCTTGCTGTAACTGCGGCACCACGCTTCCTAAACCTGCAAGGCGATGCTCGAGCTTCATCTTTGCAAGGCCTAAAAGGGGCCATGTCTGGCGCTGCAGGTATTGTATATGGTAAGGCTGCTATTGAAGGCGTTGAGTCTGTAAGTGCTGCTGCTGGTACTGATGTTGATGGGATTACTACGTATTTTGGATACCCAACTGGCACTGCTACAGGTATTGAACTAGCTGTTACTGGTCTAGAAGAAGATTGGGATTCTGCTGTGTCAGGTGCAATTGGCGCCCCTGCTCAATATTATGCTACTTTTACTGCAGACCCTGAATTGACAACTGCAGCTGCTATTATTGCAACCGGCTGTTATGTTGTATATACCGAAGCTTCAGGGACTGGTGTTGATGAAGCACCGTCAACAATGGTAGTTGATACCGATTGCTAATATAGATTTTTTCTATTGAAGGCCAGCATTTGCTGGCCTTTTTTATTCAAGTTATAAACTAGAATTAGAATTGAAACTCATATTCGAAACCTTCATTATTCTGACTCTATCTTGTAATGTAGAGCTACTAAGAGTTACTTGGGGTATTTATGAATGCAAAGTTAAACTGGGGTTTTACCTTAGTCGAATTAATTGTAGTTGTTCTTTTGCTGGCTATTGTTTCTCTAACTGCGATTAGCCGCTTTAGTGGAAGACAAAGTTATGAATTGTATGCTTTGCAAGAACAAGCAGCATCTGTCATACGACAGGTTCAATTGAATCGAATGCAGTCTAACATGGATATGTCTGTGTCAGGAGCTGAAAGCTTACGTTTAGTGGCTGAGAGCAATTGCATCGGCGCACAATCTGCTTGTTACAACATATCTGAAACAAGAAGTGATGTTATTGCTAGTGATGATTATAGTTTCTCGTCTGTTCCTACCTCTAGTTACTCTTCTCCAATCGAATTCAACCTTTTAGGTAACCCTGAAAATACTGCATCATCTGGTGTTCAAATTACTATCTCATCTAATAACAGTCCAGACAGAGCTTGGGTTTGTATCAATTCTCAAGGTTTTGTCTATCCAAGTAACCAGGTATGCCCATGAAGTACGTAAATAGTGGCTTTACGCTTATTGAGTCGATCATTGTTATTGTACTACTTGGTTTTGCAATGCTCGCATTTTCTACTTTTCTCGCACCACAATCCGCGCTTTCAGGGCAAGTGAATTATTCCAACCGAGCTTCAGCATTAGGTCAAAGTATTATGACCGATCTGTTAGCTCGAGATTACGGAACGGTGAGCTCTGGTACTCCAATTGAACTCGGCAGCACTTATACTAATTTTGATGTGGATTTGGTTGTTGCCAACGATCCCCCAACTGCTTCGATGCAGAAATTTACGTTAACAATTACCGCAAGCAATAATCCTCCTATCACCTTAGTCGCTTATAAAGGGGAATATTGATGAAGGGGAAAGGATTTACGCTCATAGAGATGATTTTAGCTATTGTCATCTCAAGTATCGTCTTGCTTGGTGTTGCGAACTTTACTGAGTTTGGAATGAGAGGCTATTTTGGTTCTGTAGAGCGCTTTCGACTCCAAACCGAAGCTAGGTTTGTATTGGAAAAGCTTTCTCGTGAAGTGAGACATGCTGTACCTAATCTGTTTCCTGCTTCTGTAAGTAGCGGTTGCGTATCATTTTATCCAATTGTTGATTCAGGTTTTTACGCTACCTCGGGGGCCGATATTAATTTCTTAGTTAGTGATACTGGAGCGACAAGTAGTTCATTACAATCTATGTCATTGGTTATCAATCCGACTAGGCCACATACAGATATCAGCAACCTCAATAATATATACCCCCTTGATAGTGTGGTTCCTCCAAGCGTATCTGCTGCATACTTTTCTATTCCAAATGGAGCTAACACTCTTGTCAGTGAATCTGTAGGTAAAAGGCACTACATTTTTGACTCAAATAACCTTGTGGAGTATTGCCTTGCGAATAGTAATTTACTAACTCGTAATGGTGTCACAATAAGCGATCGAGTTATGAGTGAGAATAGCACTCTGAGTTATCAACCTGCGGATGTTCAGAGTAACGGTGTTGTTGAGTTGATTCTCGAGTTTGCAGAAAATAATGAGTCCACAGTGTTTGAGCTAGATATACAGGTGATTAATGTCCCGTAAATCAACCCAAAAAGGTAGTGCGTTAGTCATTGTCATCTTTGTTATCGTGGTGCTTGGTTTCTTAGCGACAAGTTTGAGTCGAACGAGTTGGTCTGATAATGATTCAAACACTCGAGTTGTACTTGGCACACAAGCTTGGTTGCTCAGTCACTCTGTTAATGAATATGTTATGACTCAGTTTTATCCGGATCCTGATCCTCAGGCTTCTTCTGCTGTTGCTAGTGTTTGTAGCAGCAATGATCTCCAACCCGGAGGTGGGATTTTTACGGTAGCAAGCTCTATGGTTGATACGGCTTCGGTGAATTGCTCTCTTGAGCGAGTGCAGTGTTCCAATCGAGGAGAGCTTGATGGCTTTGTTTTCTATGTTCTAGAGTCTTCGGTAATTTGCGGTTCTGGTGTGAGCCAAGTGCAACGTATTCAAGAAGTGTGGGTGAAGGAGTCAATACGATGAAAGCATGTAGATATATTTTAGTTGCCTGTTTCTGCCTATTCCCTTTGATCGCGACAGCGTCGACTTGTAACGTAGATCCGAGCGGTGAATTTAAAATATCATTTAATATCAATTCCGCCCAGCTTGTTGAATCTGTGTTTGCAGAGCAAGAGCCCGGAAATAACCGCCCGGAATACACCATCTGGACCAATGATATTAATGAGCCTACGGTGGGAGATACGCCCTTTATTCGCGATCCTCGTTACATGCTTGGTGGGGGAGACTATAGTGTTCAACTGATTTATCAGCCGGGAGCGGGAAATGATGCCGGAACCGCAGACTACTACGTTGACGATGGGCAGGGTTTTACTTTTTTAGGCAATTACCCCGCAGACTTTAAAGGTATTCACCCGCAAAGCGTCGATATTAATAGTGGGGACAGTACTGAACTAGAATGTGACAGCTCGGATATCGAGCCACCGCCGGTTTATTCAAACGATGCTCAGTATGAATTTGGTATCGTTCAGTGCTCTGGTGGAGAATGTAAGATCCCACTGACTCAGTCTTATACCAACACGCCACTGGTGTTTGTGATGCCAACCATTGATTCAAGTGCCCCTGACGCGGATGCTCCTGCAACGTTAATGGTTACCGAGGTAAGCAAAACCGAAGCGACCATCAAGCAGATTAAGGCGCCAAAGAATGGCGGTGGTTCAGATTTAGATAGCCAACCGATAACAGAAGTCAGTTACCTTGCGATTGAGCCCGGTGTGGCCGATTTTAATGGCCATGAAGTCATAGCGGGTTATTTGAACACCGATGCAGCCAGTGCTAAATCAGGCTCAAATAGTAATGATAGAGTCCTTTATAGCGATTTTGGCGGAGCTGGCTTTTCTTCTAATCCGGTGGTATTACATCAAATTCAAACTCGAAATAACAATGATAAATGGATGACCTCTGGCAAGGTTAGGCGAACCGATGAAACGTCATACATTGATTTGTTTTTGGAGCTAAGTGCTTCTCACCGCAGTAACGATGATTATGACGATGAGAAGATCGCGTTTTTAGCGACTTTAGCCACCAATACTAACCTTGATGTTGATGGTTTTAAGGTTCAATTTGCAAGAGGGTATGATACGCCAAGTCAAAGCGGTAATGACCCAATGTTGGATGGCTGTGAGGATAAGTATGCTACCACCTCTCTAACGAATATTGACGGGATCATAGCTAATAAACAAGAGAGGGCTGGTGGACACGGAGGCTGGCTACGTCGATGTAACATTAACACGAACCAAGTTAGCTTTGTTGTAGATGAGGACTTTAGAGACCGCACGCATATTCCGGAAGAAGTGGGTTACTTTGCGTTTGAGTTACCTGAGGTGGTTCCTGTTGCCAACGTGTGTAACTTGTTTCCCGAGCCCATTCAGAGTTGGACTGGTGTGAATAGCTCATTGACGGTTACCAGCCAGCAAACAAAATTTAGCGGCTGGTCTAATAACTATATTAATCAATCTTTAAAAAAGGTCTCTGAAGGCTATGAGCTCTTTAATGATAAATGGACAACAAAAGATGACTTTTTATTATTGGGTTTTGATGATGCGAGTGAGTTTTATCATATTTATAATTTTCCAGTGTGTGATGAACATCAATGTGATGTTGGTAATAATGATAGCCAACTTGAATTAAGAAAGATTAAAGGCAGTTACGTAACCTCTATTGCAGAAAAAAATCCATCAGAAAGTTTAACCATTACGGGCAAGGCTTCGGATATTTTGCAGAGCTGCGGAGCGGACTCAGAGATATGTTCTTACCAAATTAACGGTGAAACAATAGATGTTTTCATTGAGAGTAACTTGTCTAAGCTCGTTATCAACAAGCAGGGGAATGATTATAATCTAGTTCGAGTCGTCTTAGATGAAGACAGTTATATCTCAGATGTTAAAGTTAGTGGAGGGGCGGGTGTAGAACTGGTTTTTCCTGATAATTCCACGGTGACCTTTGATAATTATGAGCATGATGCAGGAGATTTGGTATATGCCTTTGAGGGCAACTCTCAAATAAATGTGATAACACGTATGAAGTTTAACTTGTCAGTTGATATACAATCTGACTTCGCTTATCCCATTATATACGCTCCTAAAGGTGAGGTCATATTTGACGTTGGGAACTCTACTTTCAAAGGATTTATTCTCGCAGATACTGTAGATTTAAATCAGACAGCTATTCATGGTGCCGTGACAGCGAGAGTCGCCGTGCTTGATAATGGTGTAACGATAATCAAACCTGATTATTCTTGTGAACCCCCAGTACAGCAAGGATTATTGGTTGTAGAACCTCAACAATTATACAGCCTAACCTGTGAGCGAATTCCGGTTGAGTTTCGCCTAGAAGAGAATGGCGAATTGGTCGACTCTAATGAGCAGTTTGAAGCGACGGTAACCCCAACGGGAACGCGATGGTGTACGGGTGAAGCTAACAATGCGTGTGAAACTCCGGATTATACGTTTGATGGTGGCATTCGAACCTTGTATTTAGACTCTGATACGGTTGGTAGTTTCAGTGTTGGGGGAGTCTACGATTCAGAGCCCGCAACATCGACACAAGTTTTTTATGTGCCCTATAAGTTTGATACAAGCCCAAGCCAAATACATATGAATGCAGCTCAAGACTCTCAAGAGTTAGTGGTAGAGGTGACGGCTCAAGCTTGTGATCAAGGCGTTGTTAGCCCAGTAAATGGCTATACTAAAAACTTATCATTTGATGCTTCTAAAGATTACTTTCTTGAAATGCCTACCCCTGAAGATGGATCACTTGATGACTTCTCAGTTACAGATCTAAATTTTGATAATGGTGGTGCTACAACTGAAGTAAATTGGAGCAATGTTGGGCAAGTTAATGTAGTTATCAATGATCCTAGCTTTGATTGTTCTGAAATTGAAGGGTGTCCTATTTATGAACAGCCTGATTCCGCAAGTTCGGGGTTGGTTGGTAGCTTTGTTGTCAAATCTAAACCTTATGAGTTTGCTGTATGTACTGATAGCGATTCAAGTGGAACGAGTACAGAATCCAGTAGTAGTGGCTTTGTTGCAGCGGGGGAGAGCTTTGATGTGGACGTGAAACCCATGATTACCGGAGCTAATGTAAATTCCGTATGTTCAAATAATGTAGGTGTTCCTTCGAATTATTTTGTGTCTCAAGCTTCGATCAGTGTTTCCCATTATTTAGACACACCAAGTGAGGGTGTACTTGGCTATTTGATGCCCGACACGATATCTCCGAGTATTTCAATTAGTGATCAGTCAAATGGTGGGTACCAACTTGATGGGTTAACCTACTCAGAGGTAGGAAGTTTTGAATTGGTTGCAATTGAAACGGGTAACTTTTATAGCACCATTGCCCCTCCAAATGGTGATTCAGGTGTCACTGGGTCTAAAACTATCGGCCGTTTTTACCCCAAATACTTCATGCAAGGTGACCCTAAGTGGAATGTTACAAATCAAAATAATATTGCGTACCTAAGTCAACCTTATGACTCTACAGTTCACCAAGTATATCCAATGGCATCAGGTGAGAGCGATACGGATAATGCGCTCAATAACTACAGGTTCTTCAGCTCAGATCTGCAAGCTAGTTTTGGTATTTTGGATGATGCCAGTGTCGATAATGGCTTTTTATTGGATACTGGAGCAGGCACTTGGTCTGCTGATCGTAAGCATTGGTTGTTGAACGATAGTGCCGCTGTTCTTCAGCGAGTTACGGATTCAGATGACGTTAGCCGCAGAGATGCACCGTTTAATACTTCAGATGCTAACTCCACTATTACCCACTTTGGCTTGACTGTTGCAGGAGTTGATCCTGTTTCATTTACTGACTCTGATATTTTGACTGATTCTGTCGAGTTTCCGGTCCAGCCTCCAGCTCGTTATGGTCGAATGGTGCTAGATGATATTGGTGGCAATTCTGATACTACTCTAACTATTCCATTGCGCGCTGAGTTCTGGGATGGCAGCGAGTTTATTGTTAACGAGGATGATGACCGCAGTACCTTCAATGGGGCTAATACTTGTAAACAAGTTATTTGGCACAGTGAAGGGGCGGCAACCACTTTAGTTTCACTTAACGGTAGTGGAAATGTGGATGATGGAGAAGAAGAGGTCACAGCAAATCAAAATACGCCAGCAGGAACAGACGCGCCACGTGAGCAAGTTCGTCTGTGGTTAAGAATGGATGACTCTGAGCCTGATAGCGATGGCGGAAATAACATCTCATGTAGTGGCAGTGATCAAGATCAACCATGGCTACGTTACAACTGGCGCCAACTGGGTGATGAAGATCCATCCACCGTCGTCACATTTGGTATCTACCGTGGTAACGATCGTGTGATCTACCGAGGTGAAAGTGGCTTAACAGGTCAGTAATAATATAATTTTTGCCCCTTAAGTTAGGAATCTGTAAGAAATTGCGGGTTTCAGTCCATGTTTGTACTTCAATGCCTTGCCGTAACAGCAAGGCATTGGTACATTTAGTGCAATTTTTGTCTTCTAATTCTTGCAGGATGAGCGAAGAATATGTTTAAAAAACTTCGTGGCATGTTTTCAAACGACCTATCGATTGATTTAGGTACAGCCAATACCCTTATTTATGTAAAAGGCCAAGGCATTGTTCTTGATGAGCCTTCAGTTGTAGCTATTCGCCAAGATCGTGCGGGTTCTGCAAAGAGTGTCGCTGCTGTTGGCCACGCTGCTAAGCAAATGCTTGGTCGTACGCCTGGTAACATCTCAGCGATCCGTCCAATGAAAGACGGTGTAATTGCCGACTTTTACGTAACGGAAAAAATGCTTCAGCACTTCATCAAACAAGTGCATGACAACAGTGTGCTTAAACCAAGTCCTCGTGTTTTGGTTTGTGTACCTTGTGGTTCAACACAGGTTGAGCGTCGTGCTATCCGTGAATCAGCGTTAGGTGCTGGTGCTCGTGAGGTTTACCTAATCGATGAGCCTATGGCTGCTGCGATTGGTGCTGGCCTACGTGTCTCTGAGCCAACAGGTTCAATGGTTGTTGATATCGGTGGTGGTACTACTGAAGTTGCGGTTATCTCACTGAACGGTGTGGTTTACTCGTCTTCTGTTCGCATTGGTGGTGACCGTTTTGATGAAGCGATCATCAACTACGTTCGTCGTAACTACGGCAGCTTGATCGGTGAAGCGACAGCAGAGAAGATCAAACACGAAATCGGTTCAGCTTACCCTGGCGATGAAGTCGAAGAGATCGAAGTACGTGGTCGTAACCTTGCTGAAGGTGTGCCTCGTAGCTTTAGCCTAAACTCAAACGAAATCCTTGAAGCACTTCAAGAGCCTCTATCTGGCATCGTATCTGCAGTGATGGTTGCACTTGAACAGTGTCCACCAGAGCTGGCTTCTGATATCTCAGAAAACGGTATGGTACTAACGGGTGGTGGTGCACTGCTTAAAGACCTTGATCGTCTGTTAACAGAAGAAACAGGTATCCCTGTTGTTGTTGCAGAAGAGCCATTAACGTGTGTTGCTCTAGGTGGCGGTAAAGCTCTAGAGATGATCGACATGCACGGCGGCGATCTGTTCAGCGAAGAATAATATCTAGTGTTAGGCTCTTTTCTTATCTAGTTTTATGTAAAGAGCCTAGGACCTTGTCTATAGGATCAAATGTAGCTCTAGGACCAAATATAGAATGAAGCCAATTTTTGGTAGAGGTCCCTCTCTACAATTGCGCCTGTTTTTTGCTGTAATTTTATCAGCCAGCCTTATGCTGGCTGATAGTCGTTTAGATGCTTTCTCAAATGTTCGCTATCTATTAAACAGCATGGTTGCGCCTATTCAATATGCAGCCAACTTGCCTCGCACTATGTTCGATGGTGTTTACGACCGTTTTAGCACTCGCAAAGGGTTAATTGAATCTAACCATAATATTAAACGAGAAGTCTTGCGTCTGAAGAGCGAGCTGATTCTGCTTGAGCAATATCAAGAAGAAAACAAGCGCCTTCGTAAGCTGTTAGGCTCGCCGTTTATCCGTGATGAGAAGAAAGTCGTCACAGAAGTTATGGCGGTAGACACTTCACCATATCGCCATCAAGTCGTGATCGACAAAGGTCAGATTGATGGGGTGTATGAAGGTCAGCCGGTGATCAACGAAAAAGGCATTGTCGGCCAAGTCACTTTCGTTGCTGCTCATAATAGTCGTGTATTACTACTCACTGATGCAAACAATGCGATTCCTGTTCAGGTTATTCGTAATGACATCCGTGTGATTGCTTCGGGCAATGGCATGATTGATGAGATCCAGCTAGAGCACATTCCAACCAGTACCGATATACAAGAAGAAGATCTGTTGGTGACATCGGGTCTTGGTGGGGTGTATCCAGAAGGTTACCCAGTCGCCTATGTTACTGCCGTTGATTACGACCCGAAACGAGAATTCGCTGTGATCAAAGCAGAGCCTGTGGTTGAGTTCGACAAGCTCAGATACTTGCTGCTTGTATGGCCTGATGAAAATAAACAGATGCAAGCGGATCAATCCAGCATAGAACAAGCATTGTTAGAGGATGAAGATGGCCAATAGCGTTTTAAGAAGCAAGGTCGTAATTGGCTGCTCATTTTTAGTAGCCCTTATTCTGCAAACGATCCCTTGGCCTGGTAGCTTAGATCTATTTAGACCATCTTGGTTGCTGCTGGTTACGTGTTACTGGGTTTTGGCTCTGCCACATCGTGTTAACGTAGGTAGTGCTTTGATTCTAGGCTTATTGTGGGACCTTTTGATCGGCTCTACTCTGGGTATTCGAGGCATGATGATGGCAATAGTGATGTACATTATTGCGATGAACTTCCTCGTCATTCGTAACATGGCGTTATGGCAGCAAGCGATGATCATTGCCGCGTTAACGGTCTTGTTTGAGGTGTTGATCTTCTTTGGTGAATATTTGATCCAAGATGTTGTTTTCAATCCGTTATCGTTATGGAGCGCATTGATAAACTGTATACTTTGGCCTTGGATGTTTTTATTAATGAGACGCGTGCGTCGCCATTGGCATGTGAGGTAGCGTGACGATGGAAAAGAAACATTTAGTTTTGGCATCCGGCTCTCCACGCCGCAAAGAATTGCTATCTCAACTCGGTTATGAGTTTTCTGTCCTCGTAACCGATGTTGAAGAGTGTAAACACGCTCAAGAAACCGCCGAAGAATATGTTAAGCGACTATCTTTAGATAAAGCTTTAGCTGCGTTGTCTTTATTAAAAGATAACCCTTCTGAAAGGCAGCATGTCGTTCCTAGTTCTGATACTGTAGATAATGGCTCTGATATAGTCGTTCTTGGTTCTGATACCGTCGTTGTTAGTCAAGGGCAAGTACTTGAGAAGCCCTGCGATTTTGCTGACTCTAAGCGTATGCTTACTCAGTTAGCGAATGAACGTCACCAAGTGATGACGGCGGTTTCTGTGGTTTCAGAAGAAAAACAAAGAACAGAAATCATTATTACCGACGTATGGTTTAAACCCCTCAGTGAAAAAGAAATAGAACAATACTGGCAAACAGGGGAGCCATGCGATAAAGCCGGTAGCTATGGGATCCAAGGTTTGGGCGGACGCTTTGTCACCCGAATCGAAGGTAGTTATTACGCCGTTGTCGGCTTACCTTTATTTGAAACGGACCAGCTACTGCAAGAATTCTTATAATTACTAACCTGAGGTGCACCATGAGTGCTGAATTGTTGCTGAACGTGACCCCGAGTGAAACTCGTGTGGCCATGATTGAAGGGGGGGCTCTTCAAGAGATCCATGTCGAACGAGATGCTCGACGCGGTATCGTAGGAAATATCTATAAAGGACGTGTAAGCCGTGTTCTTCCGGGAATGCAGGCGGCTTTTGTGGATATAGGCCTTGAGAAAGCAGCTTTTTTACACGCCTCTGATATTGTCCCACACACTGAATGTGTCGCTGAAAACGAAAAGAAACAATTTCAGGTTCGTGATATTTCAGAGCTTGTCCGTCAAGGGCAAGACATTGTGGTGCAAGTGGTCAAAGACCCTCTTGGTACTAAAGGTGCTCGCTTAACCACTGATATCACTCTACCGTCTCGTTATCTGGTATTTATGCCGGGCGCAAGTCATGTTGGTGTATCTCAACGTATCGACAGCGAGTCTGAACGTAACCGTCTTAAAAAAGTCGTGTCTCGTTACTGTGACGAACATGGTGGCTTCATCATCCGCACTGCCGCAGAAGGTGCAGATTCAAATGAGTTGGCACAAGATGCCGCATTCTTGAAGCGATTATGGCTAAAAGTATTAGAGCGTCGTGGTAAGCACAAGGCGCGTACTCGCTTGTACGGTGAGCTTTGCTTAAGCCAGCGTATCTTGCGTGACTTTGTCGGTACTGAGCTGAGCAAGATTCAGGTCGATTCTCGTCTAGAATATGAAAACCTAAAAGAGTTTACCTCTGAATACGTGCCTGAGCTGACAGACAAGCTTGAGCTGTATGAAGGTGATAAGCCTATCTTTGATATGTACGATACCGAGAACGAAATTCAGCGTTCATTGGATCGTAAAGTCGAATTAAAGTCTGGTGGATATCTGATTATCGACCAAACTGAAGCGATGACCACGGTTGATATCAACACTGGCGCGTTTGTTGGTCGTCGTAATCTAGAAGAGACGATTTTCAACACCAATGTAGAAGCGACTCAAGCGATTGCTCGTCAGCTGCGTCTACGTAACTTAGGTGGCATCATCATTATCGACTTTATTGATATGTTGTCTGAGGAACATCGTAAGCGAGTACTAACTTCTTTAGAGGCTGCGCTCGACAAAGACCGTGTGAAAACCAATATTAATGGCTTCACGCAGCTTGGGTTGGTTGAGATGACTCGTAAACGTACTCGTGAAAGTATTGAGCATATCCTATGTTCGAGCTGTCCTGCTTGTGAAGGCCGCGGCAGTGTGAAGACAGTTGAAACCGTTTGTTATGAAATTCTTCGAGAGATCACGCGAGTGAATCGTGCGTACGACGCCGATAAATTTGTGGTCTATGCGGCAGCTGCCGTAGCTGAGGCGTTAGAGGGCGATGAATCTCATGCGCTTGCGGAGCTTGAAGTCTTTATTGGTAAGCAAGTTAAAATCCAGGCTGAGCCTCTGTACATACAAGAGCAGTTTGATGTTGTTATGATGTAATGGAAATTTTGTGAGCTCAAGCGTTACTCTGATTCTACGTGCATGTTTATGGTTAGTGGTTACTCTCTTAGTAACGCTAGCCATTGCCGTTACTACACTGCGTGTAGCCTTGCCCAATTTAAACAAGTATCAATCTGAAATTGAGCTTTGGGTAAACCAACACTCCGGTTTTGATTTTTCGATTCAAGACGTGGGCGGTTTTTGGCGTAACACTCACCCCTCTATTGCTCTGCAAGGCGTTAAAGCCAGCCTTCCCAATGCGGAAGATGTGAGCTTTTCTGTCGAGCGTGTTGAAGTCGAGTTTGACTTGATTCAATCGGTCGTACAGATGCGCCCGGTTGTGGCCGAGTTGGTCATGAATCAAATGTATCTTGATATCCGCTCAATTGAGCTGTTTGCTGGGCAAAATGGCAAAGATGAGCCTAAAGATTCTGGCTCTTCCCAGCGAGCGATGCAAGAGCTCGATAATTTACTGCTAAAAACACTCGTCGATGTAACTGTAAAAGATTCTTCTATTCTTTATCACTCTGTTTCGGGTGAAGAACGTCAGCTCGATATAGAAACCTTAAAATGGCAAAACTCAGACAAACATCACCTTGCTGAAGGTGTGGTGAGTATCAAAGGTGCCAATCTAAACTCTCTGTCAGTGAGTGCTAACTTTATTGATGGTGGGTCACTGACTGATGTGACTGGTGAGTTTTATGTCAGTGCCGACAGTATTTCTGTTAAGCCATGGCTTACGCATTATATGCAGGCGGAATCCGGCATTGAAACGGGTACAGTGAGCTTAAATAGCTGGCTAACACTGCGTAATAGCAAACCTGTGAGCGCTTATGTTGAAGTTCTGCCTTCGGAATTAACATGGAACGAAGATGGCAAGCATGACTTGATGCTTGAATCCGGCGTCTTTAAGTTGTCTCCGATTGATGATGGTTGGCAAGTAAATGGTCACTCACTTAATTTGAGAACTGACGATACGCCTTGGTCAGAACTGGATGTGGCGTTTAAGTGGAACAAAGGTCCTTGGGAGTTGAATGTCTCTGAACTCAATATTGAGACAATTACTCCACTGATTAAGCTACTGCCTGATTCAGAACAATCCACCAAAATGATAAATGTCTTGTCACCGGGCGGCTCTGTTTCTGATCTTCGCGTATCCATGGATTCAGGTATCGAGAGTCTGCGTTATTCAGCGAGCTTCTCTGATCTTGCTATCGAGCAGTGGGAACTAGTCCCAGGCTTTAGCCAAGTGTCCGGTAGCGTGTTTGGTTCGGCCTCGGAAGCGAAAGCTAGCCTGCATGTTATTGACGATGTGTTCCCTTATGGTGACGTATTCCAAGCGCCTTTGAATATCAAACAAGGTCAGGTTGATATTGTTTGGCAGCAAGATGAAAACGGCTGGAAGCTGTGGTCAGACAAAATCACAGCTGCCACCCCCGATTTACAAGTACTAGGCGCATTCCGCTTAGACTTCCCAAAAGATGCGAGCCCGTTTTTATCCTTCTACGGCGAAGCGGACGCTTACAATGTCGGTGAAACATGGCGCTACTTACCTACACTGGCTCTTGGGCAAGATCTAACAGACTACCTTTCAACTGCGATTCAAGCCGGTAAAGCGGATACCGTAAAACTGTTGTGGCATGGTGATTTGTCTCAATACCCATACACTAACCACGATGGTATTTTCCAGGTTTGGGTTGGCTTAGAAGATGCGAAATTCAGCTTTGATACCGCGTGGCCACTGATTACTGATCTTCAGCTTGATCTGTTGTTTGAAAATGATGCGATGCATCTGGATTCTCGCTCAGCTCAACTGATGGATGTGACGGCAGATCGAATCACAGGACGCATTCCTTATTTAGGGGAAGGCGGCCATATTGAAATTGAAGCTAAAGCGACGGCGTCTGGCAACGCAGTACGCGATTACATGACGTCTTCGCCACTGGTGGGCTCGGTAGGCGCAGCCTTAACCGCACTTCAAGTGAGTGGTGATGTCTCTTCTGAGTTCCAGCTGAATATTCCGTTTGATTCTGAAAAAGAAGCAAGAGCATGGGGTTACGCCGACTTAAGTGGCAACCATGTTGAGATTGAAGCGCCGCCAATGGTGCTCGAGAACACCACGGGTCGAATTGAATTTGATAATGACGTAGTGACGGCAAATGGCCTCGCTGCGGATCTGCTTAACCAAGGTATCTCGCTTGATTTTAAGGGCCTTAATGATGGTCCTGGCTATGCAGTTGATATTGATGTGTTAGGTGATTGGGACGTCAAGCCTCTAGAACCTTACATCGGTGAGCAATGGTTAAGCCGCTTATCAGGTCATGCGCAATGGCAAAGCCAGATTGATATCCAGCTGAATGATATCGGCTTTACCTACCAACTAGACTTACAGTCAGACCTAAAATACTTGGCGAGTGATTACCCATATCCATTGGCGAAAAAATCACTAGAAAGTGGCTCTGCAAGGCTACAGGCATCGGGTAACCAAGAGACGATTACCGCGCGCCTGCAATTGCCAAACACCAAGTACCAAGCTGAGATTGATATCACAGGCGACGTGCCTGAGTTAACGGCGACCAACTTAGTGCTTGGTCGCGGTGGCTACAAAATTAGCCCGGTGGTGGGCCATCACGCCCTGATTCGTACAGACAAATTCAATGCCGATGATTGGTTATCGGTTGTAATGGAACCGGTAAAGCCTTCAACGGCTGTACTTAGTCAAATGAACACGCCAACCATACCTGCGCCAAGCCGTATTACCTTTGAGAGTAAAGAGCTGATCTTGGGTGGTATCTCTTGGAATGACGTCGATTTTAGTGCTAGTAAGAACAAACAGGCGTGGCAAATGGAAGTGTCTAGCCAAGAGCTAGAAGGGGATATTAACTACCTGCCTCCTTATGATTTGACAGTTTCACTGGATCGTCTGCATCTGTTTGTTCCTGAGTGGAGTGATAAGAACAACCAAGATCAGCAACTGCTGCAACGTAAAGAACAAGCTGCGCCATTGATATCCAAATTGGATAGAGAGATCCACGATGCGATGCCAAACCTGACCCTGACGCTGAACGACTTTTGGCTGCAAGGCTACAAGGTGGGTAAGGTCGATGTTGAAATGACGAGGAACGAAGATCGTATCGAGTGGAACAAAATCCAGGTGCGAAGCGGCGGTAACAAAGCGGATGTGAGTGGCTGGTGGGAACTGCAAGGTGACAAGAGTCATTCATCGTTAACCGTTGATGTTGAAGGTGAAAACAACAGCGAGCTCATGGAGCGCTTTGGTATTACTTCCGGGATTCAAAAAGCGCCATTCGCGTTGGAAGGTCAACTAAATTGGGATGGTTCGCCTTGGGGAATCAAAATGGATACCCTTGATGGCAACGTTAAAACCAAGTTTGGTAAAGGCATTATCTCGGATGTGAGCGGCGCAGCTCGATTACTTGGCCTGTTTAGCCTAGATTCGATCATCCGTAAGATGCAGCTCGATTTCTCAGATGTGTTTGATAAAGGTATGGCCTTCAACAGCATCACCGGAACGGGCGAGATTCAAAATGGTATCTTCCTGACCAATGATCTGAACATGGATGCGGTCGCAGGTGAGATGAAAATCAAAGGTATCGCTAACCTCAACACGCGTCAGGTTGATGCTGAGGTGAACTTTACCCCAGATATTACCTCGGGTATTCCCGTATTAACGGCCTTTGCGGTAACCCCTCAAACGGCGCTGTACGTATTGGCGGTGACCACGGTTATCTCGCCAGTTGTGGAAGTCTTTACCCAAGTAAATTATTCGGTGAAAGGACCATTGGATTCACCAACGGTGAGCGAACTTTCTCGTAGCTCTGGCGAGTTTCAACTGCCAGAGAAGCTGAGAAAATTAGCCGAATAGGCCTTAAATTAGCCGAAAAGACCTTATGCCCGAGTCAGCGAATATACGGTGAAATGCTGATTTCTGAATCATAATGAATGGAGGAGCGATACACATGGATTGTGTTGGGTTGATTCAAATGACATCTGGCCCCAGCCCTGAATTGAACTTTGAGTACCTTGCTCAAGAAGTTGCAAAGTGCAAAGAGTTGGGGGCTAAGTGGGTTGTTTGCCCTGAAAACGCGTTAGTTTTTGGCAGTAAAGCCGACTATCACCAGTGTGCTGAGCCTTTTAATGATGGCCCACTGCAAAAGAAAATCTCTGAGCTAGCAAAGCTTCACAGAATTTGGATCGTCATTGGCAGTATGCCGATAAGCACAACTAACGGAGTGACGACCACCACCTTGGTGATTGATGATTTTGGTTGCCTCGTTGCTCATTACGACAAGCTACACATGTTTGATGTGGATGTCGCTGACGCCCATAAGTGCTATCGAGAGTCGGATATTTTCACTCCGGGCAACCAAGTTGTGACAGCGGAAACGCCTTTTGGTCGCTTAGGTTTGAGTATTTGTTATGATGTGCGCTTTCCACACTTGTATTCAGAGTTACGTAAGCAAGGGGCACAAATCATTGTGGTGCCTGCGGCTTTTACAGCGGTAACGGGTCAAGCGCACTGGGAAGTACTATTAAGATGCCGCGCGGTTGAAACACAGTCGTGGATTGTCGCGGTAGGTCAAGGCGGAAAACACCCTTGCCAAAGAGAAACATGGGGACACTCAATGGTGGTTGATCCATGGGGACGAGTGGTCGCACAGTTAGACCAAGATCCTAAAAGTATGGTGGTTGAGATAGACACATCCAGTTGCGAGTCCATTAGGCAAAATATGCCCATCGCGCAACACTCTCGATTTACCAATCAATTTTAATTACAAACAAGAGCCATCTATGAGCATTAATCAAATTGAAGAAGCGCTACTGAACCCGACAGGGCTTACGGAGCAAAATATCGCAGATACATTGGCGAGTATTGCTACCCGCCAAATTGATTATGCTGATATCTACTTTCAGTCAAGCTGGCACGAATCTTTAGTGCTAGAAGACAGCATTATTAAAGACGGCTCTTTCAATATCGATTGCGGTGTTGGCGTTCGTGCAGTATCTGGTGAAAAGACTGGTTTTGCTTACTCTGACCAAATCCAATTGGATGGTCTTAAGCAGAGCGCAATTGCGGCTCGTGGTATTGCTAAACAAGGTCAAAACGGCAAGGTTCAAGCGTTCAAACGCAACTCTAATCAAGCTTACTATGATGCAGTTAACCCGCTTGCGAGTTGGGAAAAACAGCAGAAAACAGAATTACTAAAATCATTAGATGCTTACATTCGCACTAAAGAGCCGATGGTGACTGAAGTATCGGTGAGTTTAAGTGGTGTGCATGAGCAGATGCTGGTTGCTGCGACTGATGGCACTTACGCTGGTGATATTCGTCCGCTGGTTCGCTTGTCTATTAGCGTACTTGCACAGAAGGGTGATCGTCGTGAGCGTGGTAGCGCTGGTGGTGGTGGCCGTTTTGGTTACGACTTCTTCTTAAGTGATGACAAAGGCACTCAAGTTGCTTACCAATTTGCGGATGAAGCGATTCGCCAAGCATTAGTTAACCTTGAAGCGGTTGCAGCGCCTGCTGGTGCCATGCCTGTGGTTCTTGGTTCTGGTTGGCCGGGCGTTCTGCTGCATGAAGCGGTAGGCCACGGTTTAGAAGGCGACTTCAACCGTAAAGAGTCGTCAGTATTCTCCGGCAAAGTTGGTGAGCAAGTAACTTCAAGCCTATGTACGATTGTCGATGACGGTACATTAACGGATCTACGCGGTTCATTGAACGTCGATGATGAAGGTGTTAACGGTCAGTACAATACGTTAATCGAAAACGGCATCCTAAAAGGTTACATGCAAGATAAGCTGAACGCTCGTCTAATGGGTGTAGCACCGACAGGTAATGGTCGTCGTGAGTCATACGCGCATCTTCCAATGCCACGTATGACGAATACATACATGCTACCGGGCGAACACACACCGGAAGAGATCATCGCGACGGTTGAGAAAGGTATCTACGCACCGAACTTCGGTGGCGGTCAGGTCGATATCACATCAGGTAAGTTCGTATTCTCAGCGTCTGAAGCGTACATGATTGAAAACGGTAAGATCACTCACCCAGTGAAAGGCGCGACGCTAATCGGTTCTGGTATCGAAGCGATGCAGCAGGTGTCTATGGTGGGTAACGACCTAAGCATCGACCGTGGTGTGGGTGTGTGTGGTAAGGCTGGTCAAAGTGTGCCAGTGGGTGTTGGTCAACCAACATTGAAACTAGACTCGCTAACCGTTGGTGGTACTGAGTAATTCAGACTAACCTCTGCCGACTTACTTCAAAATATTAAATTGAAAAGCGCCTCCAATGTGAGGCGCTTTTTGTTTTTAGATTACTGATTCAGTGAGCGTATAGAGTCACTACATGTTCTCTTCCGCAAACTCAGCTAGTCGGCTACGCACCACACCATTGAGGTGGATGTTGGCACTGCCTTCGAAGTTTTTAAAACGCTCAACCATGTAGGTTAAGCCTGAAGTCACAGGGGTTAGGTAAGAAGAATCTATCTGCGCTAAGTTACCTGAGCAGACGATCTTAGTACCTTCACCACAACGGGTGATGATGGTTTTTATCTGTGAAGCGGTGAGGTTCTGACACTCATCCAAAAGCACAAAGGCATTTTGAATCGAGCGGCCACGCATGAAGTTGATTGATTTGAACTGGATATTGGCTTTGTCACAGATGTACTTCATCGAGCCTTCTGTGCAGTGGTCGTTCTTGTGCAGCGCTTCCAGTGTATCGGTCACTGCGGCTAACCAAGGCAACATTTTCTCTTCCTCTGTACCCGGAAGGAAACCTATCGACTCACCAATATCAGGGGTGTTGCGGGTTACGATGATCTTATCGAATTGCTTACGTTCAATGGTTTGTTCAAGTGCAGCAGCCATAGCAAGCAGTGTCTTACCACTACCTGCGGCGCCAGTGAGAATCACAAGATCAATATCAGGGTCGAGCAGCGCATCAATCGCCATTCCTTGATAAATGTTTTTTGGCGTGATGTCCCAAGCTCTTCTGTTCATTAAGCGTTCACGGCTTAAGTCCCTGAGTGTGATGGTTTCGGTATCAATCTCTTCAACTCTTGCTGCAAAGTCACTCTCTTCATCAATCACATATTGGTTAAGGAAGGTTGGTTCAAAAGGCGCTCTAGCTAAGGTGTGCAGTGTCTTTCCACCTAAACTTCTGCTCTCGACATTGTCGATACCATCCCAAAATGAGCCTTCGAGCTGTTGAAAGCCTTTGGTGAGATATTGGATATCATCAATCAGTTGGTCGGTTTGATAGTCTTCAACAAAACGTACACCGGCGCCTTTTGCTCGTAAACGCATATTGATGTCTTTGGTGATGAGAACCACTTCGCGTGGTGCGCGTTTATTTTGAAGATAGAGGACAGCGTTGAGGATTCGGTTATCGCCCGCCTTGTCATCGGCAAAGGCTTTGATGCTTTCTTGAAGTTCGTAGTCAGCGAGTATTGAAATACTGCCAGATGCATTTATGTCTTTAGAAAAAGGGATGCCTTCCGATATTTGGTCTGGTGTGGCTTCCCTGAACAGGTCTTCGAGCGTTCGAATCGCAATTCTCGCATCTCGAGCAACGTCTCTTTTACTGTCTTTGATTCTGTCGAGTTCTTCTAGCACTGTCATGGGGATAACGACATCGTGCTCTTGGAAAGAAAATATAGCGAAGGGTTCGTGAAGTAGGATATTGGTGTCTAAAACAAATAGCTTCCGGTTGGTCTCGCCCATAGCATCTCCTTGCCGACGTGCGGCTTGCCTTGCATTCATTGAACGTAGATAAAGCTCATATAAAGATTAGTATCTGATTCTGGTGATAGTCAACTACTCACCTAAACTTCATCTAGAGGAACAGCACCATATCGTTACGAGTGAATATGGTGTATTCGTTTGAGAGCAGCAATCTGCTACCTATAGATTAACCATGAATTTTTGACAGTTTGATTGCACTGGCGAAAACAGAAAAAAAGCATGAAATCATCTCCTTTAGGCGTGACCTAAATCACAGCATCGAGTAAGATTAGCGACCTTTTTCTGCACCATTTTCTCGAGATATTTATTATTGAGAGCGCACTTAAAAAGTGGCTGCAAACTAGACATTTTTGGCTATATTTTTAGTTCAGGAGCGATAATGTTCTTGTTTAAAACTGCAGTTAAGAAGACCAAATTCCAACTATAAGATTGAGGTAGTCGATTCATGACATTTGCTTTGGGGCAACGCTGGATAAGCGATACGGAGAGCGATTTAGGTTTAGGTACCGTTGTAGCAATGGATGCTCGCACAGTGACACTAATGTTTGCAGCGTCAGAAGAAAACCGTGTTTATGCACGTACTGATGCTCCCGTAACCCGAGTAACGTTTAATGTAGGCGATGTCATCGAATGCCAAGAAGGTTGGTCTCTGTCTGTCGAAGAAGTTATCGAAGACAAAGGGCTGCTAACCTACTTAGGTACTCGCGAAGATACCCAAGAAACAGAAGTCACTCTGCGTGAAATCTTCTTAAGCAACCAGATCCGCTTTAACAAGCCACAAGATAAGCTATACGCAGGTCAAATCGACCGTATGGATAACTTTGTGTTGCGTTACCGTGCGCTAAGCAACCAGTACCAACAACACAAGAGCCCGATGCGTGGCTTGTGTGGTATGCGTGCTGGCTTGATCCCTCATCAGCTATACATCGCTCATGAAGTGGGTCGTCGTCACGCTCCGCGCGTTTTACTGGCTGATGAAGTGGGCCTAGGTAAAACCATCGAAGCGGGCATGATCATCCACCAACAGGTGCTGTCTGGCCGTGCTGAACGCATTCTGATTGTGGTTCCTGAAACTCTACAACACCAATGGTTAGTAGAGATGATGCGCCGTTTCAACCTGCATTTTTCTATCTTCGATGAAGAGCGTTGTATTGAAGCGTTTGCTGAATCAGACAACCCGTTTGATACCCAGCAGTACGTTCTGTGTTCTTTGGACTTCCTACGTAAGAGCCGTAAGCGCTACGAGCAAGCACTTGAAGGCGAGTGGGACTTGTTGGTTGTCGATGAAGCGCACCACCTTGAGTGGAGCCAAGACAAACCAAGCCGTGAATACCAAGTGGTTGAAGGCTTAGCGGAAAATACGTCTGGTGTGCTACTACTAACAGCAACGCCTGAACAGCTTGGTCGTGAGAGCCACTTTGCACGTCTGCGTCTGCTTGATCCTGATCGCTTCTACGATTACGAAGCATTCGTTGAAGAAGAAGACCAATACGCACCGGTTGCTGATGCAGTAACGGCTCTGTTCTCTGGAGTGAAGCTTGAAAACAGCGCGAAGAACCAGATTACGGAACTGCTTTCTGAGCAAGATGTTGAGCCTCTATTCCGCGTTATCGAAGGTGATAGCAGCGAAGAAGAGCAAGCGTTAGCTCGCCAAGAATTGATTGATAACCTTATGGATCGCCATGGTACTGGCCGTGTTCTTTTCAGAAACACACGTGCTGCAATCAAAGGCTTCCCTAAGCGTAATGTAAACCTACTGCCGATGGAGATTCCAACGCAGTACACAACCTCAATGCGTGTATCTGGCATGATCGGTGGCAAAATGGCTCCCGAAGCTCGTGCAATGAAGATGCTGTATCCAGAAGAGATCTTCCAAGAGTTTGAAGGTGAAGATTCAAGCTGGTGGCAGTTCGACTCACGCGTTAACTGGTTGATTGAAAAGATCCAAGACAAGCGCAGCGAGAAAATCCTAGTGATCGCCTCTCGTGCAAGTACGGCTCTTCAATTAGAGCAAGCACTGCGTGAGCGTGAAGGTGTGCGTGCAACCGTATTTCACGAAGGCATGTCGATTCTAGAGCGTGATAAAGCTGCGGCTTACTTTGCTCAAGAAGAGGGCGGCGCTCAGGTTCTTATCTGTAGTGAAATCGGCTCTGAAGGTCGTAACTTCCAGTTCGCTAACCAACTTGTGATGTTCGATCTTCCATTCAACCCAGACTTGCTTGAGCAACGTATTGGCCGTTTGGACCGTATCGGTCAGCTGCGTGATATCGACATTCATGTTCCTTACCTAAAAGGCACATCACAGGCGATCCTTGCGCGTTGGTTCGATGAAGGTCTGAATGCATTTGCGGAAACTTGTCCAACGGGTCGCACGGTTTACGATAAGTACTCAGATGTTCTTATCGAGATGCTGGCTTCTGGTAACACTGAGCAACTTGATGAAGTGATTGAAGAGTCTGCCAAGCTAAATCAAAGCCTGAAATCAGATCTAGAAAAAGGCCGTGATCGCCTATTAGAAATGCACTCAAACGGCGGCGACAAAGCGCATGAAATTGCAGAGAAGATTGCCTCGACTGACGGCGACACTAACCTAGTAACGTTTGCACTAAGCCTGTTCGATACGATTGGCTTGAACCAAGACGACAAGGGTGAGAATGCTCTGGTTGTAACGCCGTCTGAGCACATGATGGTGCCAAGCTACCCAGGCTTACCATACGAAGGCGCAACCATCACGTTTGATCGTGATACTGCGCTTTCTCGTGAAGACATGAACTTCATTAGCTGGGAACACCCAATGATTCAGGGCGGTATCGATCTGCTACTGAGTGAAGGTGTTGGTGCATCAGCGGTATCACTACTGAAAAACAAAGCGCTGCCAGTGGGTACTATCCTGCTTGAGCTGGTTTACCTTGTGGATGCGCAAGCGCCGAAACGCAGCGGTATCAGCCAGTTCTTGCCTAAGACGCCAATTCGTTTGATGATGGATGGCCGTGGTAATGACTTATCAGCTCAGGTTGAGTTCGACAGCTTTAACCGTCAATTAAGCCCTGTAAACCGTCACCTAGCGAGCAAGCTAGTTAACTCGGTACAAGGTGAAATTCACAAGCTAATCGAAGCGGGTGAGACGCACGTACTTCCTAAAGTGGAAGAAGTGCGTGAACAAGCTCAACGAGATATGCAGACTAACCTGAACGGTGAATTAGAGCGTCTACAAGCGCTTAAAGCCGTGAATCCTAATATTCGTGATGAAGAGCTAGAGGTAATCGAAGCTCAAATCAATGAACTGACCGGTTACATCAGCAAAGCTCAGGTTCAGCTAGATTCATTACGCTTGATTGTGGTTTCTCACAACTAGTTTTGAATGAGCGAAATGCTTCAACGAAATAAGGCCTTCATTATGAAGGCCTTATTTGTATCTGTAGCTTAATTAACAATTCAAGTAGCTGGTTACATTAACCACTTCCACCAAACAAATACCGCTAGGAAACCAAATAGGTAAACAAGACCTGCTACAGACAACCATTTTAGTTTGCTGCCAATGGCTAGCGCTTCTGGAAGCTTAGCTTTGTTGACCAAGATGAAATTAAGCAGAGCGAAGAATGGCGTTGTTGCAAACGCGAGTACCATTGCGAAATCGAGCATAGGCATCAGTGCTGCGCTAAAGAACATCACAATCGCGAGTGCCGCGATAGAGACAATGATTATCCAGCCTTGCAGCATTCTTGGGCTTGAATCTTTTTTGAATAATAGACGTTGTGATTCAGCAAGCACGCGTGAGTAGCCATCGATAACGGTAATGGTGCTACCAAAGATACAGAAGAAAGCGATAAGAGCGATTAACGGGCGAGACCATTCACCAATTGTCGAAGCGTAGATGCCGACCAATTGATGAGTAAAGCCAACACCGGAGCGAGACAGTTCAACTCCCGAACCGTGAAGTACTAGCGCGCCTAACGCAACGAATACTAAAGCAAGCAGCGCCGTACCAATGTAGCCAACGTTAAAGTCGAACAGCGCTGATTGTGCGGTCACTTCCTGCTTCTCTTTTTGGCTTTTTAGCCACATAGAGGTGATGCTTGATATTTCGATAGGCGCAGGCATCCAACCCATGGTCACCACGATAAAACCAATAGCAGCCAATGACCAAGGCGACGGTGGAACAAAAGCAGCATCAGGTTCGACTGGAGAGCCGATAGCAATGGCGACTGCAGCTAAGGTTGTGATGGTTAAGATCGCCATGATCGCTTTAGATAGTGTATCTAGAGCACGATAATGGCCAGCAAACAGAATGGTCAAACAGGTCGCTAAAACGATCATGCACAAGGTGCTAGTGGCTAAATCGAAAGGAACAAAGTAACTGAGTAGGCTTGCACTGAATAATAGCAGGGCAGCGGTATTCACGACCGCAGATATGGCACTCAAGATCGAAAAGATCACAAGGTATGGGCGGCCTAGGTTAGAGTAACCTTCCACCAAGCTTTGACCCGTTCCTAGCGTGTATTGGATGCCGGCTCTGAAGAATGGATATTTAAATACGTTAACGAGGATAATGAGAGCGGCAAGCTGCCAACCATAAATCGCACCCGCCTTGGTTGAGGCGACTAAGTGAGAACCACCTACAGCCGCTGCGGCCATCATAACGCCTGGGCCAAGAGACTTAATTAAACTTGATAGGGGAGCTGAGGTTGGTGTTTTTGTGTTGGTGGTTTTAACCGTACTGTCCATCGTTTTTCCTTTGATGCTGACTTCTTATTATCCGTTACCCTATCAATACCATGTTTTGTAAAGTCGTCAACTTTTATGTACGAAAATGTTGAAAGTTGTATTTATTTATAAACGAATCAACCGTAAATTATTTATTCACTAGCAATTAAGAGGCTTCAATGGCGTTAGAACAGTACACACCACCGCGTGAACCGTGGATTGATATTGTTTATCAAGATGACGATATTCTTGTGGTGAACAAGCCTGCAGGCCTGCTTTCTGTTCCGGGTAGGTTACCTGAGCATTACGACAGCATGTGGAGTCGGTTAGTTGTCGAATTTCCAGAGATTCAAGTCGTTCATCGATTGGACATGTCGACCTCAGGCTTGATGCTGCTCGCTAAACACAAACAAGCTGAGCGTCATTTGAAGAAGCAATTTCAATATCGACTGACACACAAACTCTATTACGCCCGAGTATGGGGTTCAGTAGAAGAAGCTGAAGGTTTGATTGACCTCCCTCTTATTTGCGATTGGCCAAACCGGCCGAAGCAGAAAGTGTGTTTCGAGGATGGTAAATCATCTCAGACTCGCTATGTGGTTGAGCAAGAAGAGGTAAAAACGACCTTATTGAAGCTACTGCCTATCACGGGACGATCTCATCAGTTGCGAGTGCACTGCATGGAGGTGGGGAATCCTATTGTGGGTGATGAGTTTTATGCAACGCCAGATGCATTTATCTATAGCGAGAGGTTAGCTCTGCACGCGTGTGAACTCAGTTTTTATCACCCGGCCAATGATCAGTTATTCAAAGCCTTTGCTCCGTGTGAGTTTTATCCTCAAGCATCGCCACAAATCGAACAGCACTTTGAAATTGCGCTTGAGCTTCCAGACTACAGTAAGCTAAAAGCTTAGAATGGACTGATTCATAGATCTAACCAAGGAAGAAGAATGCCAACGCTGAATGTTGTGTTTCTCGATAGAGCGACTATCCCATCTCAAATTCATTTAAAGCCTCTGAGCTTTGAGCATGAATGGGTAGAGTATGACCTTACTGCTCCTGAGCAAGTATCGGAGCGAGTTGAAGAAGCTGATGTGGTGATCACTAACAAGGTAGTGCTCAATGAGTCGAATCTCGCTGGTGCGAAAAAACTCAAGTTGATCGCGGTTTCAGCGACCGGTGTCAATAATGTCGATGTGGAATACTGCAAATCTAAAAACATTGCAGTGACAAACGTGCAAGGCTATGCGATTCAATCGGTTCCTGAACATGTCATCGCAATGCTGTTTGCACTTAAACGAAACCTTGTTGGTTATCATAAAGACATTGAGGCGGGCGAGTGGCAAAAGGACAAGCAGTTCTGCTTCTTTACTCATCCGATTCAAGATGTGGCTGGCAGCACACTGGGGTTGATGGGGAGTGGCAGCTTAGGTCAAGCCACCGCAATGTTAGCCAAAGCGATTGGTATGAAGGTGATGTTTGCCGAGCGAAAAGGAGCAGAGTCTTGTCGAGAAGGGTATCTACCTTTTGATACGGTATTGAAGCAAGCGGATGCGATCAGTCTACATTGCCCATTGACTGATGCGACCCAAAATCTGATTTCAGAGCGAGAGCTCACAATGATGAAATCGAGCGCGGTATTAATTAATGCCGGGCGCGGAGGTCTAGTAGATGAACAAGCCCTAGTTGGGGCTTTGAAAAAACATGAGATTGCAGGCGCAGGTATGGATGTGTTTACACAAGAGCCAGCCGACAACTCAAATCCACTATTGGCTAATAGCCACTTACCGAACTTATTACTCACTCCACATGTGGCGTGGGGCAGCGACAGCTCGATTCAAAAACTGTCTGATATCTTAATGGATAATATTGAAGGCTTTATTGCGGGTAGCCCGCAAAACATAGTGAATTGACTCTAAAGCTATGTAGCATGAATTAAAACAAAAAAGGTTGGCCTGTAGGCCAACCTTTTTAGATTGTGTGTCGATTAAATGACTTAACCTTGCGGTTTAACCACCAATACATTGATTGGTGAGTTCTGTACCACTTTGCTTGCAACAGAACCAAGCACAACTTTGTCGATTTTCGAACGCTTATGGCTAGGCATCACGATAAGGTCAGCGCCCAGTTTTTCTGCGTAATCTAGAATCGTTGTGTAAGTCTTGCCTTCGGCAACGTGAACTTTATACACCACTTCATCGTCAATGTGCTTGTCAGCAAACTCTTTCAGCTGATTTTTAACATCAAGCTTCATTTGGTTCGCTGCATCTTTCGGGAAGTAAGACGCCACCATCGACATGTGAATGCCTGGTAGTACGTTCAGAATGTGGATTTCAGCATTGCTGTGTTTTGCGTGCCATACCGCCAGTTCGACTGCCTTATCAGAAAAGCCTTTGTCATTAAGATCAACAGGAACAAGGATTTGTTTATACATGTATTCGTCTCTTTTTAATCAGCGCTAAGCTTTCACTTAGCACTGTAATTATCCTTTCCATGTAATAAAGCCAAATAGCGCTAAGCACTACTCAGCATTATCCATTACGCGCTAATCTCATCCTTACGAGCACGTCTTCTTTGGTTCATCGCTAAACCAATCAAAATGATCAGAGCTGGTAAGAATACCCACTCTTTCATTGGTCGATCTGCATCTTGGATAACGGATTTGATTTCCCAATCGAAATCAATACCAGCCGCTTCTGCTGGGCTACCGAACTCAACCATATCAACAATCATCTTGCCTTCTGATTCAGTCAGCATTAGACCCATAGAGGCAATACGATCTTCACTTGAGGTCGCAGAATCTTCAAACGGCAGGCGAACTGTCTTTTCAGAATAGTCACCTTCTAAGTTTTCGCCACCTACTCTCAATTCAAGTGATTGTCCCACAGATAGGTTTTCTGTGATTTGAGCGATCTCAACTCCAGGTGAAAGAACTTTCTCTGGATAAATCATGTCCCACCAGAAACCTGGGCGGAAGAAAGAGAAGGTCAGAACGATAAGCAGTATAGTTTCCCACCACTTGTTCTTGGTGAACCACCAACCTTGAGTTGCTGCGGCAAAGATAAGTACCGCAGTCACAGAAGAGAAAATCGTTAGTGCTAAGTGCCACCAAGAATCAATACCCATCAACAGTAGTTGGGTATTGAAGATGAACATGAATGGCAAGATAGCGGTACGGATATCATAGGTGAAGCCTTGGATACCAGTACGAATCGGATCTGATTTCGCAATTGCCGCTGCTGCAAACGCCGCGAGACCTACCGGAGGTGTATCATCCGCAAGAATACCGAAGTAGAACACAAATAAGTGAACCGCAATCAGTGGAATGATCAAGCCGTGCGCTGCGCCTAGGGTCACGATTACCGGAGCCATCAGCGTTGATACAACGATGTAGTTCGCCGTTGTTGGCAAGCCCATACCTAAGATCAAGCTGATTACTGCAGTGAATAGCAACATAAGAATGATGCTACCGCCTGAGACAAACTCAACGAAGTCCGTCATTACTAGACCGATACCCGTTAGAGTCACCACGCCTACAACCGTACCTGCAGCCGCTGTCGCGACACCGATACCAATCATGTTACGTGCGCCTGAAACCAAGCTCTCTGCGAGATCAACGAAGCCAGCTTTAGTTTGCTCTGCAAGATCGTCTGATTTGTTCATCAGAGTCATTAACGGACGCTGAGTGATCAGAATGAAGATCATGAACACGGTCGCCCAGAATGCCGACAGACCTGGAGAGAAACGTTCAACTGTTAAACACCAAACAAGCACCACGATAGGCAATAGGAAGTGCAGGCCAGACTTAATTGTTGGACCTGGATCCGGAACTTCTTTGAGATCCGCATCGATTTCCATGCCGCCTTCAGATGCGTATTTTGCTGATACACGAACCAGAGCGACATAAGCGACTAATAGAGCCACCGTTACGATTGGTGTTGCAGCATCGCCAAAGACATCTTTCGTCCAACCGACACCGTAGTAAACTGCGGCACTGATAACACACAGACCTAAAATGGTACCCGTGAAAGACAGTAAGCTTTGTACGATAGTTGGTGTGTGGCGACGAGGTAGGCCAGTCATACCTGCTTTACATGCTTCTAGATGAACAATGTAAATCAGAGCGATGTAAGAGATCAGAGCGGGCAGTAGCGCGGCTTTGATTACTTCTACATACGAAATGCCCACATACTCAACCATCAAGAAGGCTGCTGCACCCATGATAGGTGGTGTTAATTGACCATTGGTTGAAGCCGCGACTTCTACTGCGCCTGCTTTAGTGCCCGGGAAACCAACACGCTTCATTAGCGGGATAGTAAAGGTACCCGTGGTTACCACGTTCGCGATAGATGAACCTGATACCAAACCAGACAGACCTGATGCGACAACGGCTGCTTTCGCTGGGCCGCCTTTCATGTGACCAAGCAGTGAGAATGCAACTTTAATAAAGTAAGCACCGGCGCCAGCACGTTCTAGCATTGCACCAAACAGTACAAACAAGAATACGAATGACGTTGATACGCCAAGTGCCACACCGAATACACCTTCAGTTGTTAGCCACAGATGCGACATTGCCTTGTTCAGGCTCGCACCTTTGTGGGCAATAACGTCCGGCATGTGAGGGCCGCCAAAGGTATAAAGTAGGAATACTGCTGCCACAACCATAAGAGGTGGACCCAAAGCGCGTCGTGTTGCTTCAAGCAGTAAAACCATACCGAATACAGCCGCAACAATATCGAATGTTGTTGGTGCGCCCGATCGCTCAGCGAGTTCAGTATAGAAAATATAGATATAAGAAGCTGAAAAGCTACCTACAAGCGCTAATATCCAATCGACTGCGGGGATGCGATCCCTAGGCGAATTCTTCATGGCTGGATAAGCGGTAAAGGCTAGGAAAATAGCAAACGTAAGGTGAATTGCTCGAGCTTCAGTGTCGTTTAAAATTGCGAAGTTAAAAATGAACGGCAGCGGAGATGCATACCAAAGTTGGAACAGTGACCAACATAGAGGCACAAACCATAAAATACGGCCTTGGATACCACGAGGGCTACGCGCACCAGTATCTGATTGTGCCACCATTTCTTGCACATCTGGAGACGGTGATGTTGTCTGCGTCATGTACTTTATCCTTATTATTGATGGTCTGCCTTTTCTTACGAACAACCAAACGTTATTTATTTCCTATCTAGTGTAGTGAATGGATAGGGAAATGCGTTTTTTGTTCGTCTTTGTCTTAGGCTTGATACGAAGGTAAGTCCTCCAAATTGGAGAAACTTAAAGGGCTGTTCTTTTCACTTAAATTATTTTTATAAAACGTGAAAAGCCAATAAGGAGGGCTAGCCTCCTTATTGGTGTAGTAGGCTTAAAGTAGAGTTACTTTAGAAGGCCCACTTCTTTGTAGTATTTTGCTGCGCCTGGGTGAAGAGGGATAGAGATACCCGCTTTAACCATGTCTTCTTTTTTCAGGTTAGCAAATGCTGGGTGTAGGCGTTTGAAAGTGTCAAAGTTTTCAAATACTGCCTTAGCAACGTTGTATGCAACTTCTTCAGAAACGTCTGAAGTTGTTACCATAGTAGCTGCAACACCGAAGCTGTTTACGTCAGCGTCAGTACCACGGTACATACCAGCAGGAACTGTGCTGTAAGCGTAGTATGGGTTTTCAGCTACGATCTTGTCGATCTGTGGACCTGTTGCTGAAACCAGTTTTGCATCACAAGACGTTGTTGCTTCTTTGATTGATCCGTTCGGGTGACCAACCATGTAGATGAATGCATCAATTTTGTTATCACAAAGTGCTTGTGAACGCTCAGAACCTTTAAGTTCAGAAGCAAGCTTGAAGCTGTCGTTAGTCCAGCCCATAGCGTCCATTACAACACCCATCGTTGCACGGTCACCAGAACCTGGGTTACCAATGTTTACACGCTTACCTGCTAGGTCAGACACATTGTTGATGCCAGCATCAGTACGAGCGATGATGTTGAACGGTTCTGTATGTAGAGAGAACATCGCGCGAAGTTTCTTGTATTCGCCCTGATCTTTGAACTTACTTGTACCGTTGTAGCCGTGGTATTGCCAGTCCGATTGAACAACACCGAAATCTAGTTCACCAGCACGGATGGTGTTAACGTTGTAGATTGAACCACCAGTAGACTCTACAGAACAACGAATGTTGTGGTCTTTGCGGCCCTTGTTCACTAGCTTACAAATCGCACCACCAGTTGGGTAGTAAACACCCGTAACTGAACCAGTACCAATCGTGATGAACTCTTGAGCGTTAACAGCGCCAGCGCCCATTACAGCAGCTGCAATAGCACCAACTTTAATAAGTTTGGTAAATGCCATGAATTTCCCTTCCTTTATTCATTATTAACCCTGAAACAAGTGTAGTTGCTTCAGGAGTTTCCTATTTGGAAACGGCACCTTTTTCAATCCATGTGATGAAAAAGTGGCTGAATAATATCAAAAATTGGCAGAAAATTACTCGAATGTTAAAAGATATAGCTAAAAAATCTAACAAATGATGTCTTGATCTCGTGTTTGATTTGCTACTGAGTTTTTTAAAATCAATGGTTTAGTGTGATTTTGGAAGGGAGGTATGGATATTCTAGGATGTGATTTGGATCACGAAGCAAATAGATACTCGTGATCCATTAATAAGGCTGATAGTTATGAAACAGCGATCAATTATCCTGCGTATTCAAACAGTTCACACACTGAATCAAACAGTTGCTTAGTGGTAACCGATAACGTTGGGGTAATGAAGATAGTATCATCACCTGCGACTACGCCCAGTATACCTTCCGACTTACCTAGTGAGTCTAATAAACGAGCAATCAGCTGCGCCGCACCAGGACCTGTGTGTATCACCACCAATGCATTGTTGTGGTCAATATCTAGTACTAATTCTCTTAGAGAGCTAGAAACGGTCGGAACACCTAGCTCAGCAGGAAGACAGTAAACCATCTCCATTTTTGCGTTACGAGTTCGAACGGCACCAAACTTGGTTAACATACGCGAGACTTTAGACTGGTTGATGCTTTCAAAACCTTCGTGTTTTAGGGCATCCACAATTTCGCCTTGTGAGCCAAAACGTTCTTCTTTTAGTAAGGCTTTAAATGCACGAACTAAGTTGTCTTGCTTTTCTGTATTGCGCATATGTCATTCTTATTCATTAACAAAGATGTTTGCATATTCTCGCATACATATTCAATTTTAGCCAAAACATCCCTGTAATTTGTTAGTCATATCACTGTAAATATTTAATAGAATAATGTGTTATTTGCGACGACTTATTTTGTTATTTCAGTCGATTATCGCCATAATGCGAACTTGCTGTGTAGCACGGTTTTATTGACTTGCGCGAAGTCGCAAAGCTAGCGTTAATTGATTGTAATCACTTTGTGATTAATATAGTTTTTTAACTTAGATTTAGCTCAAGAATTACCCTACAAAGAATCTATAAGAGAAAGCTCTCAAGGAGAATAACAATGAAAGTAGCTGTTATTGGTGCCGCTGGTGGCATCGGTCAAGCCCTAGCCCTACTACTTAAGAACCGCCTACCTGCTGGTTCAGATCTTGCACTTTACGACATCGCTCCGGTAACACCGGGTGTTGCTGCCGATCTTAGCCATATCCCAACGCCTGTTTCGATCAAAGGTTACGCGGGTGAAGATCCAACACCAGCACTCGAAGGTGCGGATGTTGTACTTATTTCAGCGGGTGTTGCTCGTAAGCCTGGTATGGATCGTGCGGATCTTTTCAATGTGAATGCTGGCATTGTTAAGTCTCTTGCAGAGAAAATCGCAGTTACTTGTCCTACTGCTTGTGTTGGTATCATCACGAACCCCGTAAACACAACAGTGCCAATCGCGGCTGAAGTACTGAAGAAAGCGGGCGTTTACGACAAGCGTCGTCTATTTGGTATTACGACTCTTGATGTGATTCGTTCTGAAACGTTCGTTGCTGAACTTAAAGACAAAGATCCAGGCGACATTCGTGTTCCTGTTATCGGTGGCCACTCAGGCGTAACGATTCTTCCTCTACTTTCTCAAGTTGAAGGCGTAGAGTTCACTGACGAAGAAATCGCAGCACTAACGACTCGTATCCAAAATGCAGGTACAGAAGTAGTAGAAGCGAAGGCTGGCGGCGGCAGTGCGACACTGTCTATGGGTCAAGCGGCTTGTCGTTTCGGTCTTGCTCTAGTGAAAGCGCTTCAAGGTGAAGAGAACGTGATTGAATGTGCATACGTTGAAGGTGAAGGCGAACACGCTCCATTCTTCGCACAGCCAGTTAAACTAGGCAAAGAGGGCGCTGAAGCGATCCTTAGCTACGGTGAGCTGAGTGACTTCGAACGTAACGCTTTAGATAGCATGCTTGAGACGCTAAATGGTGACATCGAGATTGGTGTTGAATTCGCTAAATAAGCGAAACGCTATTTAACTCAGACTTAAGCTAATTAATAAGGGCCGGTCATTATGATCGGCTTTTTTGATCCTGAAGTTCAAGCTACTCGTATTTAGCTTTACAATTAATGTGAAGGTAAATGTTATGGCTACTGTTCAGAAGGGTATGAATGTCGAATATTTGGGGCACTTAGGAAAAGTATTGGTAATTGATGAGCAAGAGCAGTACGCGCTAGTAGAGACTTACAACGGGCATGAGCAGTACGCGGTGCCAATGGAAGAGCTTGAAGAGATTGAAGCACAACTGCCGTTATCATTAGAAGCCAGTCGATATTGAATTTGGCTCACCTACAAATATTTGTTGAAAACCAAAAAAAAGAGCCCTGAGGCTCTTTTTTGTTATTTATATAGAAGCTAGAAGCGAGTTGTCTATTAAGCTGCTTACTTGCTGCGTTTAACAGATAAGTGTGCGAGCGTGGTTAGCGCTTGCTTATATTCAGAGTCAGGAAGTACAGAAAGCTCAGCGATGGCTTTATCGGCCTCTTCGTAGGCTTTATTTGTGGTGTACTCTAAAGAGCCTATCTCTTTCATCACAGCCATAATGTCGTCGAGACGTTCCATGCCGTTCGCTTTCTCAATCGCTTCACGAATCATACTTGCTTGTTCAGGAGAGCCATTATGCATTGCGTAAAGTAGAGGCAGTGTTGGTTTGCCTTCGGCTAGATCGTCACCAACGTTCTTACCCATCTCTTTACCATCAGCAGTGTAATCCATCACATCGTCAATCAGTTGGAATGCGGTGCCTAGGTATTTACCGTAGTTCTGCATTGCTGTTTCGATCTCTGGTGATGACTCAGTAAGAATTGCGCCGATTTGGGTCGCAGCTTCGAACAAGCGAGCGGTCTTAGAGTAGATCACCTGCATGTAGCTTTCTTCTGTGGTGTCTGGGTTATTGCAGTTCATTAATTGTTGAACTTCACCCTCGGCAATCACGTTTACTGCTTCACTCATTAACTCAAGGATCTTTAAAGATCCTAGCGTTGTCATCATTTGGAATGAGCGTGTGTAGATAAAGTCACCCACCAAAACGCTAGCGGCATTACCAAAAGCGGCATTGGCTGTCGCCTTACCACGTCTCATGTCCGATTCGTCGACAACATCGTCGTGAAGCAGGGTTGCGGTGTGAATAAACTCGATAAAGGCTGCAGAGGTGATATGAGCTTCACCTTGATAACCAAGTGCGCGAGCAGATAAAAGAGCAAGCAAAGGGCGTAGGCGTTTGCCACCACCGCTAACGATATAAAAACCAAGCTGGTTGATTAAACTTACGTCAGAATTAAGTTGGGCTTGAATTGTTTCATTCACTTTTGCCATATCATTGGCAGTAAGCGTTTGGATAGCTTTAAAATCCATTGTTCATCCGGCTGAAGTTAGACCCTGTAAGGCTTATACGTTGTATTTAATTGTTGAATAATACACTAAAAAACGTTGATTAATACATCGCTAAAGGGCATGATTGCCGCACTTTTCTTTGGCGAACAGGTTTTCGCCAATTTTTTAAAAATATGGCTTGTCATAGCGCCATGATTCCCGTAGAATCTGCGCCCTATTGATTAGTTTAGCGCACACCCGAGTTGTACAATTAACAACCATAGGCTGTGCGGAAAAAGCGGAGTAAAATATGTACGCTGTTTTCCAATCTGGTGGCAAACAACACCGAGTAAGCGAAGGTCAAACACTTCGTTTAGAGAAATTAGACGTTGAAACTGGTGCAACTGTTGAATTTGATAAAGTTCTTCTTGTTGCTAACGGCGAAGAAATCGCTGTTGGTGCACCTCTTGTTGAAGGTGGCAAGGTTACTGCAGAAGTAGTACAACACGGTCGTGGCGATAAAGTAAAAATCGTTAAGTTCCGTCGTCGTAAGCACTCGCGTAAGCAAGCTGGTCACCGTCAGTGGTTCACTGAAGTGAAAATCACTGGCATTAACGCTTAAGTATTAGGAGAGTTTAACAATGGCACATAAAAAAGCTGGCGGTTCTACTAATAACGGCCGCGATTCAGAAAGCAAACGTCTTGGTGTTAAGCGTTTTGGTGGTGAATCTGTTCTTGCAGGTAACATCATCGTTCGTCAACGTGGTACTAAGTTCCATGCTGGCACAAACGTTGGCATCGGTAAAGACCACACTCTTTTCGCTCTTACTGAAGGTAAAGTGAAATTTGCTGTTAAAGGTCCTAAAAACCGTAAGTTTGTAAGCATCGAAGCTGAGTAATTTAATCTTTAACTAGATTATTTTATTAGCTTTCAAGCTGAATTCAAAAGCCCTGCCGATTCGGCAGGGTTTTTTATTTATAGCAAGAATAAAAAAGCAGACGCTCTTGTTTTGGTTTTGAGAAGCCGTTTTATTTTTTGATAAACAGATTAGTTTTTAAGAAGCCGTTTGTTTTTAAGAAATAAGAAGCAAAGAACCTCTCCTTATTTGTTCCTTGGTTGCAGGTCGGCCTAGATCTTAGGTGATCGATCTAAACACGGATCTGCTAGAATTTATATCACTCCTTGATGAGTGGTAACGCAACGTAAGTGCGGAGTTAAAAAATGAAATTCGTTGATGAAGCGGTAGTAAAAATAGAAGCCGGTGATGGCGGTAATGGTACAGTTAGCTTTTGGCGCGAAAAATTCGTCGCTAAAGGTGGTCCTGATGGCGGCGACGGTGGTGACGGCGGTGATGTTTACATCCAAGCGGATGAGAACTTAAACACACTGATCGATTACCGTTTCCAACGTTTTTACAATGCAGAGCGTGGCGAGAATGGTCGCGGCGGTAACTGTACTGGTAAACGTGGTAAAGACATTACGCTGAAAGTACCAGTTGGTACGCGTGCAGTTGATATCCACACCAACGAAATCGTTGCTGAAGTTGCTGAACACGGCAAGAAAGTAATGGTTGGTAAAGGTGGTTGGCACGGTCTTGGTAACACGCGTTTTAAATCGTCTGTTAACCGCGCTCCTCGTCAAAAGACAATGGGTACTAAAGGTGAAGTTCGTGAACTGCGTTTAGAGCTTCTTCTATTAGCTGACGTTGGTATGCTTGGCCTACCAAACGCAGGTAAATCTACTTTTATTCGTTCAGTATCTGCTGCGAAACCAAAAGTGGCTGATTACCCGTTCACTACTTTGATCCCAAGCTTGGGTGTGGTAAGTGTTGTCCCTGAAAAGAGCTTCGTTGTTGCCGATATCCCAGGACTAATCGAAGGCGCAGCTGATGGCGCTGGCCTTGGTATCCGATTCCTTAAGCACCTTGAGCGTTGTCGTGTTCTTCTGCATATGATCGACATTATGCCGATCGATCAATCTGATCCTATTCAGAATGCACTAACGATCATCGATGAGCTTGAGCAATACAGTGAAAAAGTTTCACAAAAACCTCGCTGGTTAGTGTTCAATAAAGTTGACCTAATGCCAGAAGACGAAGCAGACGAAAAGATTCAAGAAATCATCGATGCTTTGGGCTGGGAAGGCGAGTACTTCAAGATCTCTGCTGTGAATAAAATCGGCACCAAAGATCTTTGCTTCAAACTAGGTGAGTTTATGGAAAACCTACCTCGTGAAGTTGTAGAAGTTGAAGAAGAAGAAAAAGTAGACTTTATGTGGGATGACTACCATAAAGATGCGATGAGCGGTAAGAATGTCGTTACTGAAGATGACGACGATTGGGACGATTGGGATGACGAAGAGGATGACGGCCATGTTATCTATGTTCGTGACTAATCCTCTTAGTTTCTCATAACGCATCGGTCGCTTCTTACAAGTACACTGATAGTTTTATTAAACCGCAATGAAAATTGCGGTTTTTTTGTATCTAAATCATGACGTCTTACTGTTTTTTATGCAAAATTTATCTTTAGATAATTAACGCCTATGGGAAGGAAATCATGGCATCAAAGCAAAGAGCGATCTCAAGACTCGTCGCTCAATCAGGACAAATGTTATTGGCGCACGGGGCAGAGAGCACACTGGTCGGCGATATCATGCGTCGCATCGGTATTGCTTGTGGGGTGAATGAGGTTGAAGTCGCACTGTCAGCCAATGCGCTTGTTGTAACTACCGTAATGGATGATCACTGTATTACCACTACTCGAAGTTGTGCTGATCGTGGCATTAACATGCAGGTTATCACCGACATTCAACGCATTTGCATCATGATGGAGAAGGGAATTCTCGATTATGATTTGGCGTATAAAAAGATTCAAAACATCAGCCCCGAGCGCTACAACCGTTGGTTAGTGGTTGTGATGATAGGGTTGTCGTGCGCCTCTTTTAGCCACCTTGCGGGCGGAGACTGGCAAGTCTTCATGATGACTTTTATTGCTTCAGCTTGCGGTATGATCGTCAGGCAAGAGATTGGGCACCGCCATTTCAATCCGCTATTAAACTTTGCTATCACAGCATTCGTTACCACGACCATTTCAGCTCAAGCCGTACTTTACAATATTGGCGGCCAACCCACGATCGTGATGGCTTCATCTGTATTAATGTTAGTACCTGGTTTTCCTCTGATTAACTCCGTCGCTGATATGCTTAAAGGCCATATTAATATGGGGTTAGCGCGCTTTACCATGGCCAGCTTATTAACTCTGGCGACGAGCTTGGGCATTGTCGCGGCGATGAGTCTATCAGATGTTTGGGGGTGGGCAAGCTAATGAGTATTTTCGAACTGTTTTTAGGTCTGCTCAACGATATGTTTTTCGCCGCTATTCCTGCGGTTGGGTTTGCATTGGTGTTTAACGTTCCGCAACGTGCGTTAATTTATTGTGCACTCGGTGGTTCTATCGGTCATGGTAGCCGGTATCTGATGATGCACTTTGGTATTCCAATCGAATGGGCGACGTTCTTCGCCGCAACCGTGGTTGGTATGATAGGGGTTCATTGGTCACATAAACTGTTAGCACATCCGAAGGTGTTTACGGTTGCAGCTCTAATTCCTATGGTGCCAGGTGTGTTCGCCTTCAAGGCGATGATTGCGATGGTGGAGATTAACAGGGCAGGCTACACGCCTGAGTTGTTGGCAATGTTGATGGAGAACTTTTTAAAATCGATGTTCATTATCGCAGGGTTGGCGGTTGGCTTAGCTGTGCCAGGGCTGTTATTCTATCGCCGTAGACCTATCGTTTAGCGTTAATTTTCTTTTTAGGGACAGGACTTTCGATTTATGATCATCAGCATGATAGCGGCAATGGCAAACAACCGTATAATTGGTAAAGACAATCAGATGCCTTGGCATTTACCTGCGGATTTTGCATGGTTTAAACGCTCGACTATGGGTAAACCAGTCGTGATGGGACGTAAGACCTACGATTCTATTGGACGCCCTTTGCCGGGTCGATTAAACATTGTGATCAGCCGTGATGCGAACTTGCAAATTGAAGGAGTGACCACGGTAACTTCTATTGAACAGGTTCTAGAGCTACTCAGTGATGTTGAAGAGGTGATGATCATTGGTGGCGGCTCTATTTATGAGAGCTGCTTACCTAAAGCGGACAAGTTGTATCTGACTTACATCGATTTCGCCGTCGATGGAGATACACAATTTCCTGACTGGGGTGAAGGTTGGAAGCAGAGCTTCAACGAGAGCTATCAAGCTGACGAGAAAAACAAACACAACATGGAGTTTGTGATTCTCGAGCGTTAACTGTGGTTATCAATAGCTAGTCTCTGAAAAATGCTTGCGTTACCCTACCAAGGTAGCGCAAGTTTCTCGTATCTTTATAGCGCTTTCTGAGTGAAAAACTGTTTATCTTCCCAGCGAAGAATTGTCAATTCACCTCCCCAGACGCATCCAGTATCAAGTCCAATTACGTCTTTTCCGTTATAGCCTTCAAGCGCAGCCCAGTGTCCAAAAACAACGGTTTTATCGAGTTTTATGCGTTGCGGAAGGTCAAACCATGGCACTAATGGTTCATCGGTAATCTCATTCGGTGGTAGCTTACATGCCATGTCGAGACGGCCATCTTCAAAACAGAAACGCATTCTTGTCAGGCTATTGATCGCATAGCGATAGCGCTCAATATCATGTAAATCCTGATGCCATAAATCAGGCGCGTTGCTGTACATGTTTTCGATTAGCCATTGCCATCTGTCCGACTTCAGCAAGGATACGATCTCTCGATTTTCAATGCGTGCTCTTTCTAGATTCCACTGCGGTGAGATACCCGCATGGCACATCACGAACTCTGGGTGTTCTTGAAGCAAAGGCTGTTGTCTTAACCATTCGATTAGCAGTTCACGATCTTCAGCATCAAGAATCGCTAGAGTCTTATCTTTTGGTTTCGCTGGAAATAGCCCTAAGGACACCGCCAAAAGATGTAAGTCGTGGTTGCCTAATACAACCTTAGCTGCGTCACCAAGGCTACGAATAAAGCGTAGCGTCTCCAATGATTTAGGGCCTCGAGCAACTAAGTCTCCAGCGACCCATAAAGTATCTTGGTGTTTATCAAAGTTGATGGTTTCAAGCAGTAATTGAAGTTCGTCGAAGCACCCTTGGATGTCTCCGACAATATAATTCGACACAATAATTTCCTATAGATACGGATGTACGGCTAATTAAGAATATTAGGGATTGCGAGTCTGAATGGGTCAACTTCGGTAATAAAATCAATGCCCTTGTTATCGGTCATCACATAGTGACCTTGCATAACGCCAACAGGGGTTTCGATGACCGTACCACTTGTGTAGGTGTACTCGTCGTTGGCTTCAATCACGGGTTGTTGGCCAACTACACCATCACCCTCAATGGTGAGCTGCTTGCCGTTAGAGTCGGTAATTAACCAGCGGCGAGACATAAGTTGCACCGTTGTTTTACTTAGATTTTTGATGGTAATAATGTAGGCGAAGACATAACGATTCTTCGTTGGCTCAGATTGTTCTTCTATGTACTTAGAGTGAACCTGGCATTTGATACAAGGCGTAGATATATCCATATTCGCACCTTTTGTTGTTGATATACTTAATGTAATTAAAGTATTACATAAAAAAGGCTCCTAACCGAAGTGTAGGAGCCTTTTTTATTTATTTGTCAGCGTTATGACTGTCGTACAACCAGTTTGCCATGTCGACAAACTGCTCGAGCGTTAAGTTCTCAGGACGCATGCTTGGGTTGATACCTAGCTCTTCAAGCACTTCCTTATCGATTAAGCTCTTGTAGCAGTTACGAACTGTTTTACGACGTTGGTTAAAGCCTTCACGACAGACGCGATCTAGCCATTTCAGATCTTTTGCCGGATAAGGCAGCACTTCGTATGGCTGTAGGCGCACGACTGCTGAGTCTACTTTCGGTGGCGGAACGAAGGCCGTTGGTGGAACTTCTAACACAGGCGTTACTTTACAGTAGTATTGAGCCATTACAGTAAGACGACCGTAAGCTTTACTGCCAGGGCCAGCAGCTAGACGGTTAACCACTTCTTTTTGAAGCATAAAGTGCATGTCTTGCACGTCTTTATGGAATTCAAAAAGGTGGAACATCAATGGTGTAGAGATGTTATATGGCAAGTTACCAAAGATGCGTAGCTTATTGTTTGGCTTAACCAGTTCTTGGAAATCGAACTTCATCGCATCGCCTTCACGGATCGTTAGCTTGTCCGCAAGATCTGGATGGTTACGAAGACGTTCTGCAAGGTCTCTATCCAATTCGATAACAGTAAATTTATCGACAAGCTTACCCACAGGCTCAGTAATTGCGCCTAGACCAGGACCGATCTCTACCAAGTTTTGACCTGGTAGTGGGTTAATACTCGATACGATGCCATCAATAATGTATGGATCGTTAAGGAAGTTTTGACCAAAACGTTTACGCGCTTTGTGCCCTAAGTGGACATCATTTCTCATTGCTTTTTCTCTACTAATTCAATGGCCTGCGTGAGCGCTGTTCTAAAGCTCCCTGTATCGGCTTGGCCTTTCCCTGCCAAGTCTAAGGCGGTACCGTGGTCGACTGATGTGCGAATAAACGGTAAGCCAAGCGTGATGTTCACTGAGCGACCAAACCCTTTGTATTTCAATACCGGGAGTACTTGGTCGTGATACATACCTAAAACAGCATCTGCATCTTGCAAATATTTTTCATTAAAGATGGTGTCTGCTGGCAATGGGCCAACTAAATTGATGCCATCTTTTTGGCGAATTTTTTCTAGCGTCGGGGTGATGGTTTCAATCTCTTCACGCCCTAAACAACCATCTTCACCAGCATGTGGATTCAAGCCACACACATAGATAGTTGGTTTCTCAATAGCAAATTTTTCAACCAAGTCTTTATTTAGAATAGCAATAATTTGCTCTAATCTGTCTTCGGTCACAGCTTGAGATACATAAGCTAGTGGGATGTGCGTTGTTACTAGCGCAACACGCAGCCCTTCAGTTGCCAACATCATCACCACCAGTGGTGTATTGGACTTCTCTGCAAAGAACTCGGTATGGCCGCTAAAAGCAACGCCAGCTCGGTTAATTACACCCTTGTGAACGGGGCCGGTGACAATAGCATCAAATTCATCATTCATACAGCCAATTGCTGCGGTTTCTAAAGTATTTAATACGTAATGACCATTAGCCTCATTGAGTTGACCTGCAACTGCCGTTTCAGCAAGTGGAACGTGTTTCACTACCAGTGTGCCAGCGCGTTGCGGTTGCTTAGCTGCATTTGCATCGTAGTCCAGAAGATCGACTTCGATACCAAGAATTTTAGCTCGCTCGGATAGCAGTGTTTTATCAGCACAAACCACGAGTTGATGAGGCCAACTTTCTTGAGATAGAGCCAAAGTTAAATCTGGGCCTATCCCTGCTGGTTCACCTGCGGTTATGACAATACGTTTAGTTGTTGTCATCTTGGTCGTCCTCAACCATCTCAACAAAGGCACTTGCTCTTACTTCTTGTAGCCAAGCACCAGCTTCTTCGTTGAATTTACGGTTAAATAGAATTTGGTAAGCTTTGTTTTTCAAAGCTGAATCGGTACGGTCGACTTCGCGACGGTCTAGTACTTCAACAATGTGCCAACCGTGTACGGTTTTGAATGGCGCACTGATTTTGCCTTCTGGTAGCGTTTCTACTTGGTGTTTGAATTCTGGTACATACAAATCTGGTGTTTGGTAGCCTAGCTCACCATCTTGTACTGCAGAACCTGGATCTTGGCTGTATTGCTGTGCAAGGTCGCCAAAGCTCGCTTCACCTGTGTTTACGCGGCGCGTGATCTCTTCAAGTTGTTCTTTCGCGCCATCGTCACTCAAGATTACGGTTGGCTTAATCAAGATATGACGAGCATTCACTTCCGTTACTGCTACGGTTTCTAAGCCTTTCACATCTTCAATTTTTAGAATGTGGAAACCTACACCGCTACGGAAAGGACCGATGATGCTGCCTTTGTTTTGCATTTTGATCTGGTCAGCAAAAATGGTTGGCATCTCTTCTTTACGCATCCAACCCCAATCACCACCTTGCAGCGCTTTAGGACCCTTAGAGTAAGTATATGCCATGGTGCTGAAATCTTTGCCTGAGTTCAGTTCTTCAACCAGTTCAGTAGCTTGAGCTTCTAACTCTTCTTTGGTTTGGTCATCATTAAAGCGCAGTTGAATGTGGCCAATTTTATATTGAACGGTCGCGTTAGTCTCTTGCGCTAAGATATCTGCTAGGTTATCAACTTCCGCAGGAAGAATATTGATACGGCGACGAACTAAGGCGTTACGAGCTTCACTTGCTGCAATCTCTTTTCTTACTTGCTCTCGAAATGCATTGTAGCTAAGGCCTTCTTCAGCAACCGATGCGGTAAGTTGTTCTACCGTTTGGTTGTTGTCTTTAGCGATACCTTCAATTGCTTGATCAAGTCGAGCATCATCAATACGAACACCGATACGTTCTGCTTCTTGAGTTTGAATAGTATCGATGATCAGTTTTTCTAGTACTTGCTCATTGAGCACATCTTGCGATGGCAGTGTTTGACCGCTTTTTTTTGCGTTGGCACGCAGTGTCTTCATCGAAGCATCGATGTCGCTTTGTAAGATAACGCCTTCGTTAACGATAACTTTTACGCTGTCTAGCTCAACCGGTGCTGCAAAGCTTGTTGATAAAGTACAAGTCGCTGCAATAGCAATTAATGTGCGTTTCCACAATGTCATGTGTAATCCTTTAAATTTACTGATTTCTTATCAGTAAAGAAAATTAGTTGTTTAAGAAGAATGGGCGACCGTAGCTCAAAGAGTTATCAGAACTGCTTTCCCCAATTGCACCGGAGTCAGAGCCGATATTGGTACCAAAGCCGATAATACCGAAGTTCACACTAAAGTTGTTTTCATATTCAGGAGTGATACTTGGATCACTAATGTTGTTCGTCAAACGGTTGCTATAGGTAAAGCCGATGTACCAACAGTCCGATTTATAATTTAGTCGAGCTAACCACTCTAGATCCTCTTGTGTGGTTAAGTCATAGAAATATTGAGCACTTGTGCTCCATTTCGGTGAAATTTGGTAGGCACCAAGTAAACCCGCTTGTGAGATACCATCTCTAGTTATTCCTGATACGTCAAAATCAACAGTTTCATTTATGTACTCTTCTGTTACATAGCGATAGTTGGTCTGTATGTAACCGCCTGCGAAGCGATATTCTAATGTGCTGTTGGCAAGTTGCATCGCAGTGGTATCGATGTCGTATTGCACACCACCATGGTAGAACAGGTAGTCATCATAGTTGAAGTCCATTTCGATAGCCCAAGACGAATAATTAGTTTTCTTATCAGAGTCGTCGTTGTCTAAAGTCTGTTTTGTATCTTTGTCGATATAAAAAATTTGGCCAAAAGAAATATTGAGACGTTCTTTATATTCATCATCAAAGAAACGAGACGAGGCGCCATAGCTGATTTGATTTGCCGCAGCAACGCGGTCTACGCCACTGTATTTACGACTTCTAAATAAGCCATAATAGTCGGTTTGTAACAGCGTAGTATCATAAAGACCAATATCGCTTTGATCTTCTTCTGGTACGTAAAGGTACTGAACTTGAGGTTCGAGTGTTTGAGTGTAATTACCTACAATTTTTGTATCACGTTCAAGAACGATACCTGCGTGGCTTCTAAACTCAGGTATTACACGTGTTACTGATTCCTCTAAATCTTCATACTCACTATCAATGTCATTCAGATCCTGTTGGTAGTATGTACCAAGTAATCGTGCTTCGGTTGTCCAAGTGCCCCAAGTGTTACCTACTGGGATTGTAATACCAGGTTCAACGTGAACACGAGTGGCTGATGGTTTGCCTGATGCGTCGGTATCGAACATTGATATATGACTGATTAAGTCAAAATCTAGGTAATCCATTACCTCAGGAGCATAGTAATTGTACTCGAGTTGTGGCATCAGACGATAAGGTAGATTGTTGCTCGTAGTAAGAACTTGGAAATCTCGTACAAGTACAGACGCATCCCAGTTTTGAGAACGGTAAGTTGCCTGGCCTTCCTGTAATAGCTGGCCATCTTCACGGTTACCTATGCTGCTTGAGCTAACGTCAGTAAAGTAATCAATATCACTCACTTTTGAGTAGTCGACTTCGAATAACCAAGACTGTTGGAATATACCTGAGTGCTGGAGTTGTGCACCCCAGCGGTCACCTTTCTCTTCGAACTTTTTATCATCAGGTAGGTATTCTGATTTGATGCTACCTGAACCAAAGTCGCTCAAATATCTGAATTTACTGTTGAGTTGAGTGCCACGCTCTTGCATGTACTTGAAAGTGGTTTCTAAGTCGTAGTTTGGTGCTAAGTTCCAATAAACTGGGATTTCAGCTTCAAAACCATCGCTTGAACCGTATGAAACTGTTGGGTACAAGAAACCGGTTTTACGTGTATCACCCACCGGTACCGTTAAGTAAGGTAAGTAAAAGACAGGAACACTTTGGATTTCAAAACGTGGATTATAAAAAGTGGCTTGTTCTTCGTCTTGGTCGACACTGATGCTCGATGCTCTTAGGCGCCAAGCGTTATCACCAATCGGGCAAGACGTAATCGAACCATCTTCAATCTCATAAACCGCTTTACCTGTTTTTGCAATATAAACAGCATCTCCGCGACCGGGCTCGCAAAGGAATTCGTAATCGGTGTTCTCAAGCGTCATTTCATCTGTAGTCAGATTATTGGTCGCTCTGTCTGAGATAGATTTGATTTGACCATCACTAAAGTTTACGTTGCCTTCAGCTACAACGATATTTTCTTGTTGGTGCAGGGTTACGTTATCGGCAACGATGGTCTTGTTCCCTTGCGTAACGACTACGTCACCTGAATATATTGCCTTGTCACCATTGATAGCTTCTAAGCGATCTGACTCAACATGAGCGGGTAGCTGTGTCTCGTTTTCTGCAGCGGGCTCGATCAAGCATTGATCTATAGAGGGCATTTCCTGCACACTACTATCGGTGATTGTTTCAGCTTGAGTTGTCGACACGTATAACGCCGTACTTATAGACGCGGCTAACAAGGTGCGGGAAAAAGATTGCATGAAGTTGAACTATCCTGTGTCACTAGATGAAGGGTTGATCTAGTATCAATCCAATTAATAAAGCATTTTCCTTATGATAAAGGAAATAATAGCATTCAGCATCATCAGACAGCATTACTCAGATAAAATTCATAGATAGAGAACACATAATGCAAATATTTGGCAAAATTTTGGGCGCGTTTTTTGGCTTTTTATTTGGAGGGCCACTCGGTTTAGTTTTTGGTCTGTTTTTAGGACACCAATTCGATAAAGCTCGCGGATTGAACCAATCAGGCTTCAATAGCTCTGGTTTTGGTCGAGGTCCAAGCCAAGCAGAAAGACAGAACGAGTTTTTTAAATCCGCTTTTGCGGTTATGGGGCACGTTGCTAAAGCGAAAGGGCAGGTAACGCCAGAAGAGATTCAACTCGCTTCTACCATGATGGAGCGTATGAACCTGCATGGCGAACAGCGTAAAGCAGCGCAAGATGCATTCCGTGACGGCAAAGAGAGCGACTTCCCTCTGAACGACGTACTTGAGCGAGTTAAAATCTCATCGGGTGGTCGTTTTGATCTTCTGCAGTTCTTTCTAGAGCTTCAGGTATCTGCCGCATTTGCGGATGGAAGTTTGCACCCGAGTGAACGTCAAGTTCTGCATAAAATAGCGCAAGGGCTTGGGTTTTCGGCAGCACAACTAGAACGCCGCTTGCAGATGCAAGAAGCTGCGTTCCGTTTCCAACAGCAAGGTGGAAGCTTTGGTGGCCATCAGGGTCATGGGCAATCATCAGGTTGGCAACAGGCTTCGCAACAGAACCAACTTGGCGACGCATATAAGGTTCTTGGTGTGAGTGAAAGTGCTGACGGTAAAGAGGTGAAGAAAGCCTACCGCAAGCTGATGAATGAACATCACCCAGATAAACTGATGGCGAAGGGCTTACCGCCTGAGATGATGAATGTTGCGAAAGAGAAATCGCAAGAAATTCAGAATGCTTATGACCTGATAAAGAAAGTAAAAGGTTTTAAGTAATTGAACACTAAACTGAGTAATAACAAAGTTACTCGGTTTTTTATTAAAGGGAATTATATGACGGTAACGTATCAGGATGTTCTAGAGTTTTGGTTCGATGAGTTGACGCCTAAAGATTGGTTTACTGGCGGCGCCGAGATTGACACTTTGATAGAGTCTCGATTTTCTGAATTGCATAAAGCAGCCATTCAAGGCGAGCTATTTGAGTGGCGCCAAACTGCGCAAGGACGATTGGCTGAGATTATCGTACTTGATCAGTTTTCTCGAAATATTGGTAGAAAAAGTCCGACAGCATTTTCTGCTGATCCGATGGCGTTGGCTCTAGCCCAAGAGGCGGTAGCGGGTGGTTTTGATCACCAGCTTAACGAGCAACAGAAAAGCTTCCTGTATATGCCTTATATGCACAGTGAATCTTTGTTAGTCCATGAACAAGCCGTGGAACTCTTTTCTCAAACGGGATTAGAGCATAATCTGGACTTTGAGTTTAAGCACAAGGTTATCATTGAGCGATTTGGTCGCTATCCGCACCGTAATGAGGTGTTAGGGCGAGCTTCGACTCCCGAAGAGATTGAGTTCTTGCAGCAACCGAGCTCAAGCTTTTAATTGTAGAAATACGGTCAAAGAATTGAGAAGAGGCTAGAGGTTAATAAAAACCTCTCGCCTCTTTTTTACTTTAGTGATCAACTTTAGCCTTAGAGCTAGTTTGCTTGGTTGAGCGACCAATCGTATTCATAACTGATGTTTTGAGTATTGGTTACTGCTTCAATTCGATATTGTTCTAAGTGCTGAATAAGCTGTTTCTTCGTACCAAAATCCACAGCAAACCATTCGTAAATCGATGATAGTTGAAGCTTATTGTTTGTAACCATCACGCCTTTGTCACTGCTTACAAACTCAGTTGCAGCTTGCTCTAGCAAGGCTTCAGTATTTTTAGAGGTAAAAGCGTCAGGTTGTAAGTTAGGGCAACCTAGGCTGGCACAGTTCACTGCATAATGCGTGCGAGGATCTTGCCAAATTGGTCTTAGGATTCGGTGTTCAATGTCATTGAGTGTCAGTGATTTCCCATTAACGACTACCACATCATCTCCCCACGGACCGAAACTAAATAGTCCGCCAAGTTTAGTTATGGATTTGATCGGGTAGGCATCAAGAATCAAATCGACAGTCACGGCGTTGTATAGGTTAACCCAATAGGCATACTGCTCCGCTTTTGAATAGTCGAGCGGATTCACCTGTTCGAGTTGCTTGATGTATTGTTTAAGCTTTGTTTTATCGGCGGTGTTCACTGCTTTATAGCGAACTAACGTATTTTGCCCCTGTTTAACCAAGTAGCTATCGAGGAATTGCTGCCAATCTTGATGAGATACCTGTTCTAGTTTGGTTTCGTCGCTTTGGTTCCAGTATGGCCAAAGATCGGACTTAGGCGCAGACCAAGCTAAGGTTGAGAAAAGTAGGCTGACAATAAAAAGTAGTTGTTTCATGGCATTCTCCTGATGACTGACTACTAAGACCTTAAGGCTTACCATTTTCTTTCATTGCCCTTCATTTAAATAAACATATGAAGTTAAGTTAAAAGCTTAGCCAAATAAAAAAGGTTGGCACTTGGCCAACCTTTAGATTTATTCAGAAACGTCTCATTATTTTAGGAAGCTAGGAATCTTAGCTTCAAACTCTGAGATCTTATCGGCATGTTGAAGTGTAAGGCCGATATTATCTAAACCATTCAGTAAGCAGTGACGACGGAACTCATCAATTTCAAACGAGTACTCTTTGCCGTTCGCGCTGACTTTCATTGCTTCTAGATCAACCGTAATTTCTGCACCTTCATTCGCTTCAACGAATTGGAATAGCTCATCCACTTCTTGCTCAGTCAATCGAACTGGCACCATTTGGTTGTTGATCGAGTTACCGTAGAAAATGTCGGCAAAGCTTGGTGCGATCATTACTTGGATACCGTAATCGGCAAGCGCCCACGGTGCGTGTTCACGAGATGAACCACAACCGAAGTTTTCACGAGCTAAAAGAATTGAAGCACCTTGGTAGCGAGCTTCGTTCATTACAAAATCAGGGTTTGGCTGTTGGCCTGCATCGTCTAGGAAGCGCCAATCGTGGAACAAGTGCTTACCAAAACCGATGCGGTTTACTTTCTGTAGAAACTGCTTTGGAATGATCGCATCAGTATCGATGTTGGCCGTATCTAGAGGAACGACTAATCCGGTGTGTTGTTGAAAACCTGACATGTTAAATCCTCTAATTAAAGTTCACGAATATCGACAAAGTGACCAGCGATAGCCGCTGCGGCTGCCATTGCTGGGCTAACTAGGTGCGTACGACCATCACGGCCTTGGCGACCTTCAAAGTTACGGTTTGATGTAGAAGCACAGCGCTCTTGTGGACCTAGACGGTCGTTGTTCATCGCAAGACACATAGAGCAACCCGGTAAACGCCATTCAAAGCCTGCTTCGATGAAGATCTTATCTAGGCCTTCAGCCTCAGCTTGTGCTTTAACTTGCTCTGAACCCGGAACGATAAGCGCTTGCACATGTTTTGCAACTTGGCGACCTTTCGCTACTGCTGCTGCTGCACGCATGTCTTCGATACGAGAGTTAGTACAAGAACCCACGAACACTTTATCTACGTTGTAATCAGATAGAGATTTACCGGCTTCAAGACCCATGTAAGCCAGCGCTTTTTCAGCTGATGCTTTTTCTACAGGGTCTGCGAAGCTTTCTGGTGCAGGGATTGGTGTGTCTACTGAGATAACCTGACCTGGGTTGGTACCCCAAGTGACTTGTGGTTTGATGTCTGCCGCTTCTAATGTAACAACTGCATCGAATTCTGCATCAGCATCGGTTTTTAACGTATCCCAGTATTCGATTGCTGCTTCTAGGTCTTCGCCTTCTGGAGAGAACTTACGACCTTTGATGTACTCGTATGTCGTTGCATCTGGAGCGATTAAGCCTGCTTTAGCGCCAAGCTCGATTGCCATGTTACATACTGTCATACGACCTTCCATCGTAAGGTCGGTAATTGCCTCACCACAGAATTCAACTACGTAGCCAGTACCGCCAGCAGCCGTTGTTTTACCGATGATCGCTAGCACGATGTCTTTTGCAGTGATGCCAGGAGTAACCTTGCCTTTTACTTCGATCTTCATGGTTTTAGCGCGAGCTTGTTTTAGCGTTTGCGTAGCTAGAACGTGTTCCACTTCTGAAGTACCGATACCAAATGCTAGTGAACCAAATGCACCGTGTGTAGCCGTGTGCGAGTCACCACATACGATGGTCATGCCCGGTAGCGTAATACCTAGCTCAGGACCCATTACGTGCACAATACCTTGGTATTTGTGGTTTAGATCGTAAAGCGTGACACCAAACTCTTCACAGTTCTTCGATAGCGTTTCCATTTGGATACGAGCCATCTCACCAGAAGCGTTGATGTCTTTGGTTTGTGTCGATACGTTGTGATCCATGGTCGCGAAGGTTTTGCCTACTTGGCGAACTTTACGACCTTTCTCACGTAGGCCATCAAAGGCTTGTGGCGACGTTACTTCGTGGACTAAGTGGCGATCGATATAAAGAATTGGCGTTTCGCCCTTCGCTGCAACTGCAACGTGAGCGTCATAAACTTTTTCGTATAAGGTTTTTGCTTGCTGGTTTGTCGACATAGCTTTTCTTCCTTGGGAGCATCAGTCCCAGTGTTTGTTTCGAGCCAAGTCATGCGGTTTACGCTGACTTGGCTTGATATTATTCTTATGTACTTGCTTCTAATCGGAGCCTTTAGCTTATGAAGCTAAGATGTACTCAGCGATCTTGTCACCCATTTCAGAGGTAGTCAGCGCTTGGTTTTTGCCAGCAAGGTCTGCCGTTAGCTCGCCTGCAGAAAGTGCTTTAGAAACCGCTGCTTCGATGTCTTGTGCTGCCGCTTCTTCGCCTAGGCTGTAACGAAGCATTAGGGCTGCAGAAAGGATTTGCGCGACTGGGTTTGCGATGTTCTTACCTGCGATATCTGGTGCGCTGCCACCTGCTGGTTCGTATAGGCCGAAGTTGCTTTCATTTAAACTTGCAGAAGGAAGCATACCCATAGAGCCAGTGATCATTGCGCACTCATCAGAGATGATGTCACCAAAGATGTTTGAACATAGCATTACGTCAAACTGAGATGGGTCTTTGATTAGCTGCATGGTCGCGTTGTCGATGTACATGTGGTTTAGCGTTACATCTGGGTAATCTTTTGCGATCTCTTCAACGACTTCACGCCATAGGATAGAGCTCTGTAGAACGTTCGCTTTATCGATTGAGTAAACGTTTTTGTTACGTAGGCGTGCCGATTCAAACGCAATCTTTGCAATACGTTCGATTTCGTAGCGGTGGTAAACCTCTGTATCAAAAGCTTTTTCAGTTGCGCCTTCGCCTTCACGGCCTTTAGGTTGGCCGAAGTAGATACCGCCTGTTAGCTCACGGACTACCACGATGTCGAAACCGTTACCTGAGATGTCAGCACGTAAAGGAGAGAAAGACTCTAGACCTTTATGGATTTGAGCTGGACGTAGGTTACAGAACAGTTGGAAGTGTTTACGTAGAGGAAGTAGGGCACCACGCTCTGGTTGGTCGTTCGGTGGAAGGTGTTCCCATTTAGGACCGCCAACAGAACCAAAAAGTACTGCGTCAGATTCTTCACAGCCAGTGACTGTTGCTTCTGGAAGTGGACAGCCGTGGTTATCAATTGCAATACCACCAACATCATACTCTTCGCGAGAAAAGCTAATCGCGTGCTTCTTTTCGATCGCGTCTAGCACTTTATGCGCTTGTTGCATTACTTCTGGGCCAATGCCATCACCAGGTAGTACGGCAATTTTGTATGATTTATCAGTCATGTTAATCCTTTAATTCTTTGTTACTGAGCTATTTAGCTCGTTTTAAATTTTGTCCCTAAAGCCAATAACATCGGCTCTAGGGCTCTGTTATTGGGTGTTTAAACTGTTGCGATTCTTTGCTGTTTCATTTCAGCAATGGTGTCTGCGCGTTGAATGCTATTAATAACGTGCAGTAGCGCCTGACCAGAGGCCTCAACGATATCCGTTGAAACGCCTGTACCGTGGTACTTGCGGCCTTTGTAGTTCGCAATAATATCAGCTTGGCCTAAGCCATCTTCGCCTTCACCTTTCGCGGTAAGGTCGAATTTATCCAATGCAATTTCGTAACCCGTTAAGCGGTAGATACATTGGTATAAAGCATCAACCGGGCCGTTACCGACAGCCGCTTCGCATTTCTCTTCATCACCACATTGCAGCTTGATGCTGGTGGTAGACATAACACTACCAGATTGTACGCTTAGGTAGTTAAGTTTATAGAAGTCATCTTCGTCACGTAGATTTGCGAAGTGCATTAGTGCTTCTAGGTCGTAATCGAATACTTGGCCTTTACGGTCAGCCAGTTTCAAAAAGTCTTCGTACAATGAATCTAGGTTGTACTCATTGTCTTTGTAGCCCATTGCGTCCATGTGGCTCTTAACGGCTGCACGACCACTGCGGCTGGTTAGGTTCAATGCTTTGTTTTTCAAGCCAATAGACTCAGGAGTCATGATCTCGTAAGTGTTCTTGTTCTTAAGCATGCCGTCTTGGTGGATACCTGAAGAGTGGCTGAATGCGTTAGCACCGACGATTGCTTTGTTGTCTTGAATTGGCATGTGGCAAAGCTGGCTAACCAACTTACTGGTACGGTGAATCTCTTGATGATCCAAACCAGTATGAACACCTAGTAACTCTTGGCGAGTTTTGATGATCATTGCGATTTCTTCTAAAGAACAGTTGCCCGCACGCTCACCGATACCGTTAATAGTACCTTCAACTTGACGAGCACCGGCTTGTACCGCAGCAATTGAGTTAGCAACCGACATACCCAAGTCATCGTGACAGTGAACAGAGATGATTGCTTGGTCGATGTTTGGAACGCGATCAAATAGCGTTTTGATAATGCCACCAAACTCGTTAGGTACTGTGTAGCCCACTGTGTCTGGAATGTTGATGGTTTTCGCGCCCGCGTTGATTGCCGCTTCAACCATACGACATAGGTTATCGATAGGCGTACGACCTGCATCTTCACAAGAGAACTCAACATCGTCTGTGTAGTTGCGCGCATGCTTTACCGCTTTTACTGCCATATCGACAACATCGTCGTAGCTACGGCGTAATTTATCTTGCACGTGAACCGTTGATGTAGAAATGAAGGTGTGAATACGGAACTGCTCAGCGACTTTTAACGCTTCTGCAGCGGCATCGATATCCTTCGCTACAGCACGAGAAAGTGCACAGATTCGGCTGTCTTTAATATTTTTTGCGATGGTTTGTACTGACTCAAAGTCGCCTGGTGATGACACCGGAAAGCCCGCTTCAATAACATCTACACCCAGTCGTTCAAGTGCATAAGCGATCTGTAATTTCTCTTTTACCGTTAAGCTTGCAGCCAACGCTTGCTCGCCATCACGTAAGGTCGTGTCAAAAATTATCACTTGATCGTTCATGGGTGCTTCCTTATATCGATAATGAATCGATTGCTATCCAAATTATTATTAAGAATGATGTTCTTTTAAAAGTGCCAGTTACAAAAAAACCCGCTCAGCGCGGGTTTTAATATTTGTGTAGTTCTTGACCCACAACTTACCCGCGCGATTGGTTCACGATAAGGAGAAGTTTCAGCAGTCGAGAAGAAGAAAAAATCATTACACAAATATCCGTAAATAAACTGTTAACACCATATTTACCGCAATTTATTCTGAGCGTCAAACAAGAAAATCCAATATCAGCGTGCTTTGGCGGTGTTTTTTTTTGGTTTGTGCTGCTTGCGTGTTGTTTGCTGGTGTTATCAGCTGATTGAGTGTTTTGTGCTGGGCGGTTAGTTTATCGTTTGGCTGATGTGTAGGTTAAAACTTTGTAGTAAATCTTTTTGATGGAACGATTCACCAATAAAATTAAAAGGGTGGCTAAATTAATTAATCATTTGATTAAATAGTGAGTAATTAATCTTCTACAACCATGTCGATTTATCCCTATAATTAATCGTGTGATTAATTATAGGGATAGGTCTCAGTGATGGCAGCGCGTAAAGCAGGGCGACCTCAACAGAATCTAGATGTACGGCAGTTACTCATTGAGCACGCTCGAGATCTGTTCGTGGTTCAACCGTACGACAAGGTATCGACTCGCTTAGTTGCTGAGCGAGCGGGTGTGAATATTGCGATGATTCGCTATTACTTTGGCAGTAAAGCCGGATTGTTTGAGGCGATGCTGCGTGAAACATTACGCCCTATGCAATTACAAATGCAGAGACTCGTTGATGAAAGCAGTCATGAGAACTTTCTTGATTTAATGCGGACTTACTACAAAGAGATGGTCAAAGTGCCGAAGTTTCCTCGCTTGATAGCCCAAGTGATGAATATGCCTCCCTCTGAAGTGCAAAGAGAGTTGCTCGAAAAGGTTTTCCTCGATGTTGCAAAGCCAGCCCAAGATGTCATTTTTGAAAAGTTGGTTGAACAAGGCATCTTAAAACAGAACATGGATCCAAAATTGTGCCGTATTTCGTATGTAAGCTTGATGGTGTTTCCTTTCATCGCTCCGCCGCCTTTATTGGCAATTCATGGGATTGAGATTAATGAAGAATTTCTTAATCGTTTAATCGAACACAACATTCAATTGATGACTGAAGGCTTTATTAACGCACCGAGCCCTTCTTCCGTGCAGGACCAAAGATAATGAAAATAAATAAAAAACTACTCTTCTTTCCAGCACTTGCGGTTGGTGTTATTGGCCTTGTCGCCGCGATTAACTTGAAGCCGGATCTTCCAACCAAACCTGCGGGTGATAGGGCTCGCTTAGTTGATACTGTGAGCCTAGAACAACAACTGATAGCGCCGTTAGCGGTCGGCTTTGGCAAAGTAGTGCCTAAAGTTGAATGGAAAGCGATTGCTGAGGTGACAGGACAGATCGTGTATCGACATCCAGATCTTGAAAAAGGCCAGGTGATCCCTGCAGGAACGGTCGTGCTCAAGGTTGATCCATTGGATTACGAATTGAAACTGATACAAGCAGAGGCGGATCTAAAATCAAGCCAAACCTCATTAGCGAAATTGAATCAAGAAGAAGACAACCTTAATCAGACTCTTAAGATCGAAAAGAATCGTTTGGTGATCAGCAATAAAGAGCTACAACGTAAACAGGATCTGCGTAAGAAAGGGCTCACCTCTCAATCGGATGTCGACCTGCAACAACAAAGCGCATTGTCTCAGCAGAAGTTGGTATTAGATATCGCGAACCAAATCGCGTTGATGCCAGATGAAAAGCGTGTTGCGGAAGCGGTGATTAAGGTCAACGTGTCTAAGGTAAAAGAGGCGCAGCGCTCTCTCGATAAGACCACGATCACTTTGCCAAGAGCGATGCGAATTGCTCAGGTTGATATCGAACAAAATCAAGTAGTTAACCTTCAGCAGGAGATGTTTATTGCTCACGGGATTAATGTCATGGAAGTAGAGGCGCAACTTTCTATTCACGATATGCAAACTTTAGCCTCCAGCTTTAACCAATTTCCTCGCGATGCTGCAGGAATCCCTAATCCTTATGAAGCGCCAATCAAAGCAAGCATTCAACTTAACAGCGGCAACCTGAACCTCAGTTGGCCAGCGAAGGTGGCAAGAATCAGCGAAACAGTTGATGAAAACCAAGCGACAGCGGGGATTATTCTCGAGATCGCTCAAGACTACTCACAATTACAACCAGACAGCGCAACGCCTTTGGTTAACGGTATGTTTGTCAAAGCTGAGATTGAGGGTGTCGCGAATCTAAGTTGGGTGGTTCCAGAGCGAGCACTGCATGGTGATAAGGTTTACCTGATGGATGACAATCAGCGTTTGCAAGTGGTCAATGTTGAAGTGCTTTATCGCAGAGACAATCAAGTGGTTGTAAGTGGAGAGCTACAAACTGGAGATAAACTGGTTCTCAATGATGTCCTGCCAGCAATCGAAGGCATGTTACTGAGAGAGTCGAACTCTGAAGAGGCCGAGCTTGAGTCAGATACTCAGGAGAGTGCGTCATGATCAAATTTTTCTCTCGGCACCCAACAGCAGCAAACTTGTTGATGCTTGGGTTGTTGATCTTGGGTCTAAGCTCACTATCAACCATCAAACGTGAAACCTTCCCCGCTTACGATCCGCCTTACATTATGGCTGCGATTGTCTATCCCGGCGCCTCTCCACAAGAAGTGGAAGAGAGCTTGTGTGTACGAATGGAAGATGCAGTAGACGGCTTAGCCAACATTGAAGAGACTCAATGTGAAGCGATCGAAGGCAGCGCCCGTTTAATTCTCAAGTTAAATGAAAAAGCGGACATCGGCCGAATGCTGGTGGACGTGCAAACCCAGATCAACTCGATCAATGACTTCCCAACTGAGATTGAATCGCCTGTTGTTCAAGAGCTAGATTGGAATGAACCAGTTGTCGATATCGCTATAACAGCCGAAACGTCGTGGCCGGAACTTAAGGCCTACGCGGAAGATCTTAAGCGTACCATGAAGCTTGATTACGATGTCTCTTTGGTCGAGGTTAGCGGCTTCTCGGATCATCAATATCGAGTGGAACTGGATACCCAAGCTATTCGTCAGCTGGGTTTGAGCGTCGGTGATATTGCGGATCAGATTGGCCGTCAAAATGTAAAACTGCCGAGTGGTAACGTTGAAACACCAGACAAAAACTTTCTGATTCGTTTCGACGAGAGACGAATTACGCCTGTTGAACTGGAAAGCATCGTGGTTGGATCTGCGCCTAATGGTTCGGTGATTCGCTTAAGGGACATAGCCAAAATAACCGACCGCTTTGAGCTTGATGAACAGAAGGTACTGTTTGATGGTAAGCCTTCTGCGCTATTGAAGATCAGCAAAAACAAAGAAGATGATGCGCTACGAATCAAGGAGAACGTGACCCGATTCGTTGAAGATCAAAGCGCGATTGCCCCTGATGGTGTGACATTGCAAATGACCAATGATCTCTCGTCTGTGCTTTGGGATCGTTTAACCATGATGGTACGCAACGGCTGGCAAGGTATTGTGCTGGTGTTCGCAACTATGTGGCTGTTCTTCAGCTTACGTTATTCATTTTGGGTGGCGGCAGGGTTGCCAGTTGCCTTCCTTGGTGGCTTGTTCTTAATGGCCAACCTTGGTTTGTCGATTAACATTATGTCGCTGGTCGGGTTGTTGATGGCTATCGGTATTATGATGGATGACGCCATCGTGATCGCCGAATCGATAGCCTCCCATTTAGATCGGGGGCAAAACGTTGACGATGCGGTGTACAACGGTGTTAAGAAGGTGCTTCCTGGAGTACTGTCTTCTTTCTTAACCACTGTGTGTATTTTCGGTAGCTTACTGTTTCTTGATGGCGAGATGGGTGCGGTGCTTAAGGCCGTTCCTCAAGTATTGATTTTGGTGCTGTCGTTGAGCTTGATTGAAGCCTTCCTGATTCTACCTAATCACTTATCTCATTCATTACATAAAGAAAAAAATGATAAGCCAGCGCTGCGCTTTAAAGTGGTGTTACTTGAGAAGTTTGAGAACTTCCGTAATACCACTTTGATGAACATGGTTGAGAAAGTCGTGACCTTCCGCTACGCCTTTATGGGCGGAGTGATTACGTTGTTGTTACTTTCGGTCGCCTTGATTGCTGGTGGCGTTGTTAAGTTTCAACCTTTCCCTGAGCTAGATGGTGATATCGCCGAGGCGCGTATTATTCTTCCGCCGGGCGCATCACTGTCTCAAACCGAGAAAGTGGTCGACAAAATTGTCGCGTCTGCTGAGCGTTTGAACAAGCAATGGAGCGAAGAGGTTGAAGAAGGCAATACACTGGTCGAGCACATAACTAGCCAATTCAATGCTAACGCCGATGCCAATGAATCCGGCCCGCACTTAGCCACAGTGCGCTTAGATTTACGCGGAGCAGAGAGTCGTAATACGGTTATCGATGATTTCATTGATGCGTGGCGAGAGGATATTGGCGATTTAGCGGATCCTATTTCATTGGTGTTCAAGCAACCGACTATGGGGCCGGGCGGTCGTGCTATTGAAATCCGCGCCAAACACGATGACCTGAGCGCATTGAAATCCGCTTCTTTGGATATTCAGGAGTACCTTAATCAGTTCGATGGGGTGCATGGCGTGCTTGATGATATGCGCATGGGTAAAGAAGAGATTTTGGTTAAGCTGCGCCCTGGAGCCGAAACCTACAATGTGAATGGGCAGATGATTGCGTCTCAGTTACGAGCGGCTTTCTTTGGGCAAACGGCGGATGAGATTCAAATCGGCGTTGAAAATATCTCGATTGAAGTGCGTCTTGATAAGGAACAAGCGGGCGACATACAGCAGCTAGCTAACTTCCCAATCATTACCGCAGATGGCAGTCAGATCCCGCTAGCAACGTTGGCGACATTAGATTTCCAGCGTAACTACGTGCGAATTCAGCGTATTGATGGGCTGAGAACCATCAGTATTTTTGGTGATATTGATAATAAGAAAGCGAGTTCATCCGCGATTTTGGCTCAGTTCCAAAAAGATGAAGCCGCCAAACTTATTCAGAAGTACCCGGGTTTACGCTTTGATTTCGAAGGGGAGGCCAAGGATGCAGCCAAGACTGGCGCTTCGATGGGCAAAGGATTCTTGCTCGGCTTATTCGGCGTGTTTGCGATTCTTAGCTATCAGTTCAGAAGCTATTTAGAGCCTGTGGTCGTGATGTTAGCGATTCCACTCGCTTTTATTGGGGTGGTCGTTGGTCACTGGATACTTGGCCATTCTTTGAGTATGCCAAGCATGATGGGCTTTGTGTCGCTTGCCGGAATTGTGGTTAATGATTCCATCTTGTTGGTGCAGTACATTCGTCACCATGTCGATGAGGGAGATAGCGTGCATGACTCGGTGGTGAAAGCCAGTCGCGAGCGTTTCCGAGCGGTATTCTTGACCTCAATGACGACTGCGGCAGGTTTGCTACCGCTGTTGACGGAAACCAGCTTACAGGCTCAGGTTATCCAGCCACTGGTTATTTCGATCGTATTCGGCATATTTGCCTCGACCTTATTAGTATTGTTTATGATCCCAGCGGCCTACGCGATATTGGCGGATTTCGGTTTGGTGAAAAAGCACGAGCCATTAGCCCTATAGCCTTTAGCGTTTAATTATTTGCGAGCTCTATTATCATTAGCGAACGCTATAACCATTGACACGATAGAAGTAGCGTTTGCTTGCTTATATAAAGAATTGAAAACATAGAAGAATAAAGCGGCCTTGGGTCTAATGCCGATCAGTTA